>NZ_CP022132.1:1800000-2100000 GCF_002211785.1 Francisella halioticida | reverse complement strand
GAATTTGATGCTGCTGATGGAGGTAGTGGCAAAGCACTTTCTATGACCGAAATCAAGGAACTTGAAGTTGCAATAAAATCTTATATCGATGCAGTTGTTCCTGCTAAGAAGATCATATTGGGCATACCAGCATATGCGCGCGAAATGATTGTGAAAGATGTACCTACGGCATCGAATAATTTTGGTTATAATGAAAGCTTGAAATATACTAATATAGATCAGGTGTTTAATGCATTCAAACAAAATTACTATGATAGTGGTAAATATCAATATGCTTATAACGCAAATCCTGATGCTTACAATCCTGCTGGTGGTATGGTTGATTTTAAAGGATCTTATAATTATTCATGTTTTGTTAATTTAGTTTCTGGTGGTGCTGAGCAATCAACATGTTCAGTTAATAATTCTTCTTTAGATAATCGTGAAATATGGGAGCTAAGTTACCTACAGGTCTTAAGCTTGCTTATTTAAAAGGTAAAGATGATGTAGATGATGTCGCATGGATGTATTCTGATGCAAGATGGTCTGTTGTACCTATCAAGATGGTCTGTTGTACCTATCAAGGTAACCAACTGCGTTGGTAACTTAAATCTTAACCAAACTAGGGTTTTTTGATACAATATAAATCAACTTCGTTTGATTTATATTTGACCAATTAGAACACCAACTAAAATCCAAGAGCTACTGCAGTATAAAAATGCTTGGTGGGATTATTATCAAACATATAAAGATATCATCAGAACTGAGGTAGTTGAGACAATAGTTAAGATGCTTAGCTGTGGCATCCGTGCCAGAGGTTTTCATCACTACAGCTGCTCTAACCCCAAATGCTTACACTCCAAGAATGTCACTCATAGTTGCTCATGTAGATATTGTCAAACATGTGGAGTTAAACCAACCAACGATTGGATTAATGAGCAATTAGAAACTTTGCCTAATTGTGACTGGCAACATATAACTCTAACAATGCCTGATACTTTATGGCCATTATTCAAAGATTGGAAACTTCTTAACAAACTTCCAAAGATAGCTGGCGATATTTTCAATGAAATTGCCAAGAAACAAAAAGGTATTCGTATTGGGATGTTTATGGCTATCCATACTTTTGGTAGAGCTCTTAATTGGAATACTCATCTACACATGTCAGTAACTATGGGCGGTATTAATGATAAAAATGTTTGGAAGAAAATTAGGTTTGTAAAAAAGGTGATTATGCCTATGTGGCGATATAGAGTTTTAAACTTACTCAGAGAGCATCTTACACAAACTGAAATTGACGAACAGTTTAATAAACAGTGGGTTATACATTTTGCAGAGCCTACAAATAATCCAAAAAACACAATAGCATATCTTGGTAGATATATCCGAAGACCACCTATATCAATGTCTCGCTTAAAGCATTATGATGGTAAAGAAGTTACATTTAGATATTTAGATCACAAAATATCTAAATTCAAAAATGAAACTCTAGATATGAATGATTTCTTAGATAGATTTACTCAGCATATACCTCCCAAAGGATTTAGACTCATCAGATACTTCGGCTTTCTCGCAAACTGTGTTAGAGGTAAATTGTTGCCGAAGATATATCAGATATTTAAGCAAGATCCTAAAGCTACCACTAAAACCAAATGGGCTGAGCTGTACAAAAAATCTTTTACTGTTGATCCTTTAGAATGCATATTGTGTGGTTCGCAACTACTACTCACAGGTACTGTAATTGGATTGAGCTCAAAAGATTTTATGAATCACCATGAACATCTGGCAAAAAGAAAACGAATTATTTAGCACTACAGGGATTAATTCGTCTGGAATATGGAATTGGTTAAGAATAACTTTATTTTAGTATCAAATAACTATGATAAGTGTATTTTTGTGAGCATATGAGTTTTGTCATTTTTTGATTATCTGAAATTTGGATTTTTCAGCATTTTTTACGCAATATCGAAATCGCTATTCATCAATATCGAAATCGCTATTCATGAACTTTTCTGGAGCTCCATCTCAGTCTTATGATGACTATCCAGTATTTACTTTTGATACACAACAGACTGTTAAATTTAAAATTGACAATATTGTTAAAAAGTATGATCTTGGAGGAGTATGGTTCTGGACTTTAGGTAGTGATTCATTAGAATCATCAAGTGCTGCAAAATACTCATTATTCCATGCTGCTTATCAAGCACTGAATGGAGGTACTCCTACTCCTACTCAGATCCCAGAGTATGTTGAGGAAGCTAGCTATAGTGCTGGAGATAAGGTTAGTATTAGTAATATAATATATGAATGTAATAAACCTTGGCCTTATGGTGGATGGTGTAGTCAAGCGTCTTTTAGACCAGATGGAATGTATGGTAGTAATGCTTGGACTAAGATAGGTACTGTTCCAACGCCAACACCAACACCTACTATTCCAGATTATTCTACTGGAACTAGATATAGTAAAGGTAACCAGGTTATGGTTGGTAATAGAGCATATCAATGTAAAAGCAATAGCTTATGTAAAAGAAGTTTCTTTAGACCAGGCAGTCAATTTGGTGGATTCGCTTGGAAAAGAATATAAAAAATTATATCTAAATCTTTTTTAATAGTTTCTTTTATAAATTTCAAAAGACTGATCATATCCTCCTATTTGGGGTTAATTACAGATAGCACTGTTTTTTCTGGAGTACCCATCTCAAAGGTATGTGCTACAATGGTTTTACGCTGTTTAATTTTTACTAATTTGGTCCAGTAAATTTTTAACAATCCCTTTAATATCAATGCTTTCAGCGTTCTCAGAAAAAACAAAATTTTAAGGAAAATTTATGTGATGCCACGAAAGAGGTGAAAGTCTTTTTATTCAGTCTCAGTTCGGAGTTTAAACCCTTATAAAATAAGTGTTTAATTTCGAGTAAACTCACTAAGAATTACAGTATCAAAAATCTAAGCTTAAATCATAATAAAGTAAGGTTTTTAGGATTTAATAGTTTTACTAACTCTGATTTTTTAATATTAGTTTCAGATACTGCTACATCTACAACTGACATGTTTTTTTCATAAGCTTTCTTTTGCTATTAAGGCAGCTTTTTTATAACCAACATACTCATTAAGTGCTGTTGCAAGAATGGGATTTTTTGAAAGATTTTTATTAATATTATCGAATCTTACTTTAAATGTTGCAATAGCTTTCTCTGCTAAATGCTCAGCTGAATTACCCATTAAAGATATACTTTCTAAAAGGTTGTGGGCTATAACTGGTAACATGACATTTAATTGAAATAAACCACTTTGAGCACCTGTTGTTATGCAAGTATCATTACCTATAACTTGAGCACAAGTCATACAAACTGCTTCTGGTATTACAGGGTTAACCTTACCAGGCATGATACTACTTCCAGGTTGTAAGGCTTCTAACTCTATTTCATTGAACCCTGACAAAGGACCACTATTCATTATTCTTAAATCATTAGATACTTTCATTAAACTAGTAGCCATGCTTTTTAAGCATGAAGATAGTTCTAGGCTATTTTCTTGACCACTTATAGAAGTAAAGTAATTTCTACTAGGCTTGACATCAACTGTGGTAATATCTGTAAGTACCTGTGCAATATCTTCAGCAAAATTATCAGGTGCATTAATACATGTTCCTATTGCAGTACCTCCTTGAGCAATCCTACAAAATCTAGGAATGCAATCCTCTAAACGTTGAATATTTTCTTCAAATTGATACCGCCATCCAGATATTTCTTGTGAAAAATCTATAGGCATAGCATCCATTAAATGCGTTCTTCCTGTTTTAACACATCCTCTTAAATGATTTTCTTTTTCTCTGCATATTTCAATAAGCTTTTTTAGTTTTGGCAACAAATTATTTTTTACTAATAATAGTGATGAAACTGTTATGGATGTAGGTATTACATCATTGCTACTTTGACTCATATTTACATCATCGTTAGGGTCTAATAATATATTGAATTTTTCTTTTGCTATACCTGAAATGACTTCATTGACATTCATATTAGTACTAGTACTAGTACTAGTACTAGTACCAGAACCAGTCTGAAATATATCCAACGTAAATTGATCCAAATAATTATTAGATCTAAGTTCTTCACAAGAATTTTGTATAGCATTGAGTTTTTTATCAGATAATTTATTAGATTTATTATTAACAATAGCTACTGCTTGTTTTATATAAAGTACAGCATCTATAAACTCTTTTGACATTTTTAAATTACTAATTTTAAAATTATTTATAGCTCTCTGTGTTTGAGCCCCATATAAAACGCTTTCTTTAACATCAACATCACCTAAACTATCTGTTTTAATAGGCATATCTCAAACTCCTTTATGTTTAAATATAAAAAGTTACAACTTTCAGAAAAATATTTTTTCTATAGACTTATATATTGCCATGCTACAGGAAAACATCTTCTTAACTTTTCATGTGAGAATGTATAGTTAAAAAAAGAAGCCCAAAAATAATAGAGAAACAAGAAGCTAATAAAATAGCAAGTTTTATGCTATTCATAAATTGCTCCTGTGAAGCCAGATTGGCAATAAATAGTGCCATTGTGAATCCAGCTCCTGCTAGTATTGCTCCTCCAATTAATAATCCCCAATTTAGATCGGATGGAAACTTAGCAATTTTTGTAACTATAGCCAGCCAGCTAAATAATAATATACCAATAGGTTTACCTAATACAAAAGCCACGAATATAGAAAATATAAGATAGCTATTTATATTATTAAATGAAAGAGTTATGCTAGCGTTTGCTAGTATAAAAAGTGGAAGTATAACAAAATTAACCCATGGATGTAGAATTACTATTAATCTTTCTATAGGCGATAATGATTCACGAATAGCTATTTCAGCCATATATAAGGTATGCCTATCTTTAGTATCATAACTATTTTCCTTATTTGTAGGATGAGAAGTTACATTATTAAGAATATTATATAATCTTGTATCATCAACCCATCTTCTAGAAGGAGTCATTAAACCTAAAATTACTCCCGCAATCGTAGCATGAATTCCAGAAACATCAAATAAAATCCATATTATACATCCGATGACAATATATATTTTTAGATCACGAACACCAACTATACCCATTAAACGAATTATGATTAATACACTTACTGCTAGTATAATTATCAACCAATATAAATGATGACTATAAAAAAAAGTTACTACAAGTATAGAACATACATCATCAACAATAGCTAAAGAAAGAAGAAAAATACGTAAGCTATTATTAATTCGAGAACCTAATATTCCCAAAGCTCCGACTACAAGAGCTGTATCTGTCACCATTACAGTACCCCAAGAAGATATTTCAGGTCTACCCTGTAGTAAAATAACATAAAATATTACAGGTATTAACATCCCACCTAATGCTGCCAATGTGGCAAAAATCCCTTCACGAAACTTATCTATTCCACCAAAAGCAAAATGTCTTTTTAACTCCAAAGATATTATGAAAAAAAATAGAGTCATTAACCCATCATTAATCCATTCTTTTATTGATTTTGAAAAATCATAAGAACTTATATGAACCCCAAGTTTTGTTTCCCAAATTTGACTAAAACTATTAGCCCAAGGAGAATTTGATAAAATTAAAGCTACTATTGTAGAAAATAATAGTATTAATCCACTTATAGCTTCTATATGTAGAAAGCGAGATAATGGATTTGATAGTTTGTTTATAAATTCTTTAGGTAAGCGTACTGACTTTACCTCAGAGTCATGTATTTTACTCATGTTGAGAACCTTTATATTGATAACTTGTTAGCAGAACATATGATAACTAAAACGTTAGATTCATTATTGTAGATATAGTGCGTTTTTATAATAAAGTTTTTAGTTCTCTTAAATAATCTTTTGTTTTTCTTAAACCTTCTGATTGATTATTACATATCTCTGGTCTCATATTTTGATTTTGTGCATCCATCTCTGAAGAACAATCTATAGCATTTTGTTCAAGTAAATATATTTTTCTCTTTTTATTAATTCCCATTCTATATATTAGATTTGCTTCTTTTAGCATATTCATTTGTTCACCAGCTTAAGGTATCGTTTGCAGGTAAACTAGCTACCAATTAAACGACCGTTTTCTTGGTTATTAAGATATTATGACATTTTAGCATAAAATTAACAAATAAACTCATTGCAAAAAACTAAATGAGTTTGTATCATCATTTTTATCTTTATTTATACATATTTTAGCTTTATGTTAATTGGTTACGCTCGTGTCTCAAAAGCTGATGGTAGTCAGATTCTTGATTTACAAATTGATGCTTTAGTAAAAGCAGGCATTAATCAAAAAAGAATTTATAGTGATCATGCGTCTAGCCGTAAAGATTCAAGACCAGGATTAGAATCATGCCTTAAAGCATTACAGCCAGGAAACACATTAGTTGTTTGGAAACTTGATCGTCTAGGTAGAGATATGAAGGACTTAGTAACCTTGGTAGATGAGTTACATGAATCAGGTATTAACTTCAAAGTATTAGAAGGTCATGGTGCTCAAATAGATACCACTACAGCTAATGGTAGACTTATATTTGGTATATTTGCATCGCTTGCCGAGTATGAGCGTGAGCTAATAAGAGAAAGAACTTATGCTGGTTTAGCAGCAGCACGAGCTAGAGGTAGAAAAGGTGGTCGTCCCTCAAAAATGGATAAAGCTACCTTGAGAATGGCTATGTCTGCAATGTCTGATAAAAATACTATAGCTTCTGATATAGCTAAAAGATTAGGTATAACAAACTACCACACTATATAAATATGTAAATGGTGATGGCTCTCTTAAAGCTGCTGGAGAAAAGATAATAAATAATGGCAATTCATAATAGTTTAAAAATACTAAATAAGGGAGAAATAGCTGAGTTATTTGATATCCCCAAAATTGATGCTCAAGATCGAGAGTTATTCTTTGAACTGACTATTGAAGATGAAGAGTACTTATCTACCCAATCAGAACTTATAAATAAGCTCGATTATATTTTACAAATTGGCTATTTCAGAGCAACACGTTATTTTTATAAGTTTAAGTTTGCTGATGTAATTGAAGATGCTCAGTATATCATTAATAGATATTATTCTAGACAAGCTATTCCTAAAAGGCTAGTTGATAAAAACAAGTACTATGCAGCCCAGCATTTTATTATGAAAATATATAATTATCGACGATGTGATTCAGAGTTTCAAATTGAACTAGCTAGACAGGCAAACCGTTTATCACAAAGAGATTTAACACCTAGATTTATTTTTGATTAACTTTTGCACTATTGTGAGCAGCATCAAATAATACGACCTAAATATTCAACTTTACAAAGTATTGTATCAAAAGCCATTCTTAGAGAAGAAAATAGACTAGTAGTGAAACTCGGGAGTTTACTGAATAAAGAGTCAAAAGATACACTAGACTCTCTAATTTCTAATGATAATACGATATCTAGTTTAGCTTTGTTAAAGCAAGATGCTAAAAGCTTTACAACTACAGAAATGGAGGCAGAACTAGTTAAACAAAAAAGATTGTTAAGGTATATAAAAAATCAAAACATGTTCTTCTATATCTTGGTCTTTCTAGGCAGAATCTTAATTATTATGCTGATATCTGTGAATACTATAGCACGTATAGAATTAATGAAATAAAGATTAAAAAAGCTCGTTTGCTTATTATATGCCTAATATGGCAAAGGTTTATGAAAATAACTGATCATTTGATAGATTTTTTCATCTACAAATTAAACTGGTATGAGACAGAAGCTGAAAAGCATGCTAATGATCAAATATTAGAAGCAAAAGTTAAAGTAGATAAGAATATAAAGAAAGCGGCTAAAATTATAAAAATTGTAGGTGATGAGAATGTTGATCCAATAAGTATTAGACCAAATTGTTTTAACATAGTGAGCCAAGAGAAGTTTAGTAAGTTTACTAATAACTTCGCTAAACCAATTTTGGATCAACAACAATATCTTTGGGAGTTTTACGATGATGAAAATGGGTCAATAAAACGTAACTTACGTAATATTGCACTATCTTTTGACATTGATTTTGGCAATCAAGATAATCTTAAAAAAGCATTCGAATATGTTAAAGATTATTGGCAAACTGCTGATAAAAATAAAGCCCCCATAGCCGAAGACGTTCCTATTAATTTTATTAGCAAATCAAAACACAAATATATTATATATAAAAAATTAGTTAAGCCCACCTCTAAAAAAGTGAGAAAGCTTGCTCATATAAATATTAGAAGATATGAAATGGCAATTTATCAAGCTTTATCATCAGCCATTACAAGTGGTAATATTTTTATTCAAGTAGTGTTAACTACCGTAGCCTAGAGTCAGAAATAATCAAAAAAGCAATCTGGAGTAAGGATAAATCTAATATATTAAAATCATTATCAGATTGCATAAATACTGACGATATTTCCAGCATATTAGCTGAACTTAAAGAGGAGCTTTCAGATCAGTATAAGGATGTTAACCAAAGAATTAAATCTAAAGAAAATGAGTATATCAAAATTGATGAAAATGGTGGTAAAGTTACTTGGCGTTTACCCTATAAGAGAGAAGATGATTCTGCGGATAACCCATACTATGAGAAGTTTACATCTACAGGAATATCCGAAGTTATTGATTTTGCAGCCAATAATACTAACTTCTTTGACAGCTTCAAGCATATATTAAATAAAGGATCTAAATCAAAACCTCGTAATAAAGATCTCAAAGCATATTTGGTATCTCAAGGAGAGGCTATTGGGCATAAGAAAGTAGCTGAATCTTCAGATGTTAGCTATCAAAACCTAATAGATATTGAAGGTAAGTTTATAAGAGTAGACTCACTTGTAGAAGCTGGAGATATTATTATAGATGCAATTTCAAAGCTACCAATATTTAAATATTATAATCTTTCAGATTATGGTATACATGCTAGTTTAGATAGTCAAAAAATAGAAATAAAATACCAAACAATTTTATCTAGATACTCAACTAAATACTTCGGCTATGGAAAGGGAGTTGTTTCATATAGCCTAATAGCTAATCACTTACCAGTTAGCACTAAGATTATTGGTGCTAATGAGCATGAAAGTCATTATGTTTTGGATATTATTTATAATAATAGTAGTGATCTGAATATTACTACAGTCTCTGGCGATATGCATTCAGTAAATAGAGTAAACTTTGCACTATTGAAGTTATTTGGTTACAGCTTTATGCCTCGAATGCCTTCTATAAATTTAAAGGCTGAGCACTCATTAGTTGCCTTTAAAGGCATGAAAAGCTTTAAAAATGATCTTATAAAACCATCTTACACTGTTGATGAAGCGTTAATTATTAGTGAGTGGGATGAGATTCAAAGAATATTAGCATCTATAGCTAAAAAAGATACTTCACAGAGTACAATTATCAAAAAGCTATCATCGTACTCTAGAAAAAATAGGACTCTTAGAGCTCTTACTGAATTTGATAAAATAGTTATGAGTATTTATGTTTTAAAGTATATTGATGATATTCAATTACGTAGAAATGTTCATCGTGCACTTAACCGTGGAGAAGCATTCCATCAGCTTAGAAAAGCACATTATTCCAAGTTAATGGCAAAAAAATACTAGGGAAATCAGAAAATTAACTAGAAATAAGTAATCAGTGTAACAGAGTGTTAGCTTGTTGTATCATTTACTATAATGCATGCTTGCTTTCTGAGTTATTAGAACATGTTGAAAGTGAAAATAATAAAGAATTGGGTGATCAAATTAAGAAACTCTCACCTGTAGCATGGCAACATATTATCTTACTTGGAAATTTTGTTTTTTCTGAAGTTACTGAAAACATTGATATTAAAGGGATTGTGAAAAATGCACTGGACAAAATTAGTAAAAATTAAGCAGTGTCTAACCATTGTAGCACATATCTTTGAGATGGGTGATTCAGAAAAATCAGTGCTATCTGTAATTAACCCCTATTTGGGACACTTAGGTGTTAAGAAAAGGAGACAAGATGAGATATACAAAAGAGTTTAAAGATGAAGCTGTTAAATTATGTTTACAACCAGATGCAAATAGACGAGAAATAGCAGATAATTTAGGGGTTAAATATAAAACCATTTGCAGTTGGATATCCAAAGCCATGTCAAACCCTCAGAAAGAAATAAAGATAGATTATAAAACGCAGTACCAGCAACTATCTTTTGAAAATACTGATTTGAAGAAAAAACTCAAACAGGCAGAAACAGAGCGTGAAATACTAAAAAAGGCACAGCGTACTTTGCAAAGCAAAATCTGTAAGGTACGCCTTTATTAAGGAGCATTATAAAGTTATGCCAGTAACAACACTATGTAAATCTTTGAATGTGAGCACATCTTCATATTACAGATGGATTCATAAACCTATAGGTAAAAGGCAATATAATGATGCTGAACTAGATGATGCTATTTTAATGAACATAAATCTAGATATGGAAGTGTTAGGATATACAAAGAGCTTAAAGATATGGGTTGGAAAGTTACTCAACCTAGAGTATCTAAACGTATGAAATTACTTGGTTTACATGCTAAAGCGGCTCGTAAGCATAAGAAAACTATAGATTCTAACCACAACAAACATGTTTCTGATAATTTATTAGAACAAAACTTCACTGCTTTATCTGTAAATCATAGGTGGGTTACAGATATAACTTATGTACCTACACAAGAGGGGTGGCTGTATCTTTGTGTGATTATACACTCTGATAAAGGGTCACAGTACTGTAGCAAACAATATCAAGACATTATTAAAGAACACTGGCTACTATCAAGTATGAGCTCTAAAGGATGCTGTTACGATAATGCTGCTTGTGAAAGTTTCTTTGGAACTTTAAAAGTAGAGTTAGTACATGATGAAAGCTATAAAACTAGAGAAGAAGCTAAACTATCAATATTTGAATATATTGAAGCTTACTATAATACAAAAAGGAGACATTCTACAATAAATTATATGACTCCATATCAATTTGAATATATAATGGAAAATGAAGTAGTAAACTGTCACAAATTGACGGGGTAGATCAGCAAATGTTGATTTAGCTAAAGTGAAAGTGCAGATTGCACGTCAGCAAAGTCGTTTAGTTAGAGCACCGACAGATGGTGTTATTGTTGACCGTATTCATGGTCTTGGAGGTGTGATAGTCAAATCTACAGATGCTTTAGCAACAATTGTACCAGATAGTAAGTCAAGGATAGTCGAGCTATGGTTAAATAGTATGGATATTCCATTAGTGAGTGTTGGTGATAAAGTGATGTTGCAATTTGAAGGCTGGCCAGCAATACAGTTTAGTGGTTGGCCTCAAGTTGCTATAGGAACTTTTGAGGGAGAAATTATATTTATTTCTCCACAAAATAATGCTCAAGGACAATTTAAGATTTTTGTAAAACAAAGTGGTAAACGTGATTAGCCGTCTCCGGAAGTGCTTAGGTTAGGTACAAAAGTTCATGGTTGGGTGTTGTTGAATAATGTTAGTCTAGGATATGAATTATGGCGCAGGTATAATGGTTTCTCAATAAATTTAAATAGCAGTGAGCTTCGTATTGGTGTTAATAAAAATAAAGTAGTGAAGAAGTCAGTGACTGTCAAAGAGCAAATAAATAGCCAGCCATCAAATATAAAATAACACTGTATATCTTTCTTTATTTTTATGAGTATCTTATAATTCCAAAGGTATTTATTTCTAATAATTTATTTAGGTGTTTAAATGGACAAAAAATTAGTAAAACATATTGCTAAGTTATCTAGTTTTGATTTGACTGATGCACAGCTTGAGCAATATACACAAGATCTGACAAATATCTGTGAGATTTTAGATACGGTCAAAGATTTTGATGCGCAAGGTGCCAAACCTATGGTTTCACCTATTAGTATGGATTTTAAATTTCGTGAAGATATTCCACAAGATCAAGATAATAGAGCAAGTTTTGATAAATTTGCTTGTGAAATTGTTGACGATTACTTTATGGTGCCACAGGTTGTTAAATAGGATGAACAATGTCATATATTAAAAAAATAAGAGCACGTCTAGACAATGGCGAGATAACTTCAGTTGAGTTAGCTAGGCAGTATGTAACTAAGATAAAAGATCAAGATAAGCAAATAAACTCTGTGATTACTTTGTGTGAAGAGCAGGCTATAAAAGAAGCTCAAGAAGCTGATCGTGTTATATCTGAAGGTAAACAAGGGCTACTAACAGGAATTCCTATTTTGCATAAAGATCTTTTTTGTACTAAAGATATAAGAACTACAGCCGCATCAAAAATGTTAGATAATTTTATTGCTCCTTATGATTCTACAGTAACTAAGAATTGTAAAGACCAAGGGATGGTAACTCTTGGAAAGGTTAATATGGATGAGTTTGCTATGGGTTCTACTAATGAACATAGCTACTATGGTGCTGTAAGTAATCCTTGGGACTTAGAAAGAGTACCTGGTGGGTCATCAGGAGGCTCTGCTGCTGCAGTGGCTGCTGGGTTTGCACCAGTTAGTACAGGTTCTGATACGGGAGGTTCTATTAGGCAGCCCGCCAGTTTTTGTGGTTTGACAGCAATGAAGCCAACATATGGTAGCACGTCTAGGTTTGGTATGGTTGCATTTTCATCATCGTTTGATCAGGCTGGGATATTTGGCCACTATGCAGAAGATGTTGCTATTATGTTAGATACTATTGCTGGAGAATGTGAGTTTGATTCTACTTGTGTAGGAGTTGAGATTAATCACTTTACTAAAGATTTAGAGAAAGATATTGCTGGGAAAATAATAGGTGTAGATAAGAGCTTGATCAAGGACTTACCTACACGAGTCCAAGAAGCAGTGCAAAAAACTTTAGAAAAGCTAAAAGGATTGGGGGCTGAGATTAAATTTGTAAAAGTTCCAGACTTAAAAGAGGCTTTATCAACTTATTACATTATTACTCCAGCAGAAGCGGCTGCTAATTTAGCTAGATATGATGGTATTAGGTATGGTTATCGTAACCCTGAAGCTAAGGATTTAGATGAATTATATATAAAATCACGCACAGATAGCTTTGGTGAGGAGGTTAAGCGTAGAATTATGATAGGAAACTATGTGTTAGCATCTAGTCAATATGATTCATACTATAATAAAGCTCAGCAGTTACGCAGAGTAATGACAGATCAGATTAATAAAATCTTTGCTGAAGTTGATGCTATATTTATGCCGGCATCGCCGAGTGAGGCCTTCAAAAAAGGTGATAAACTTGACCCTGTTTCAGCTTATTTATCTGATATTTACACAATTACAGCAAATATTTCTGGTTTGCCTGCTATATCATTCCCAATTGGTTTTGCAAATGGTTTGCCTGTTGGTGGACAGCTTATGGCAAAAGCATTTAATGATAATGTTTTAACGCAAATAGTAACACAGTACCAAAAGCATAATGGTGTTGAAGAATTTATCTTAGAACAAGCGAGGATTTAAATAGTGAATTGGGAAATGGTAATAGGACTAGAAGTTCACATTCAGTTAAGCACTAAATCTAAGCTGTTTTCAACTTCAGCTACAAAATACGGTCAACATCAAAACACGCAAGCAGCATTTTTGGATTTGGGTTTACCAGGGACATTACCTGTAATAAACAAAGAAGTTATTCATAAAGCAACGATGTTTGGCTTAGCAATAGATGCAAAAATTTCAAAAAATAGTTTTTTTGCACGTAAGAATTATTTTTATCCAGATTTACCTAAAGGTTATCAGATAAGTCAGTCGACAAACCCTATAGTGCAAGAGGGTAGTCTAGATATTGAGACTTCAAAAAGCCAAAAAACAATCCGTATAGAAAGAGCTCATTTAGAGGAAGATGCTGGTAAGTCTATCCATGGTTATATTGCTGGTGAAACTGGCTTGGATTATAATCGTGCAGGGACTCCTCTTTTAGAAATTGTGACGCATCCGGATTTTAGGTCTGCTGAAGAGGTTTCTGTGTATCTGAAAAAGCTACATCAATTGGTTAAGCACTTGGGAATTTGTGATGGTAATATGCAAGAAGGTTCATTTAGGTGTGATGTAAATTTATCTATCAGACCAGAGGGTCAATTAGAGTTTGGTACCCGTGCAGAACTAAAAAATATTAACTCATTTAGATTTATTGATAAGGCCATTGAGTATGAGTATGCTCGTCAAATGGCTGTAGTAGAGTCTGGAGGTAAAGTTGTTCAAGAGACTCGACTTTATGATGCTGATGCGAATGAAACACGTTCTATGCGTGCAAAAGAAGATGCTTTTGATTATCGTTACTTTCCGGATCCTGATCTTTTACCATTAATAATCACAGATGAATATATTAACAATATAAGAAAACAGATGCCTCTTAAACCAGAAGAGCGTGAAGCATTATATTGTAAGCATCTAGCGGATCAGGAAGTAGAGTTTTTATTATCAAATCTTGAAGTAGCGGACTACTATGATAGAGTTGCATTGGTAATAGGACATAAACCAGCGTATAATTGGGTAACAGTTGATTTGATGTCAATGTTAAATAGAGCTGAAAAAGAGTTCGCTGCTGATGTAGTTCCGGCTGAGGTTTTATTGGATATTATTAACAATGTGCAAAAGGATGTTATTTCACAAGCTAATGGTAAAAAAGTTATAGCTGATTATATTGAGTCAGCTGATTCGGTAGAAGCTATTATTGAGAAATTGGGCTTAAAGCAAGTTTCTGATGAGGGAGCTATACGTGAGTTAGTTCAAAGTATAATAGTCGCTAATCCGCAGCAGGCAGCAGATTTTAAGGCAGGTAAGACTAAGCTAATGGGCTTCTTTGTTGGTCAAGCTATGAAAGCAAGTAAAGGCAAAGCAAACCCTAAACAGGTTAATCAAATAGTTCAAGAAGAGCTTAATAAATAGGAAGAAGGTATTATGAGGAATACAAATAAATTTTACTATGATCTTATGAAGTTAAACGTTTTAAGTAGTAGTTATGTTGATGATGCTTACAAAGCTGCTTGGGAAGGTAATGTTTATCCTCTTTTTCACGATAGTAAATATGAGTTTCATTATGAAACTGCAAAGTATTTTGATAGAGCGGATGAAAAAACGATAGATAAGCTTTGCTCATTACTAGATGATTATATTGATGAGAAAGCAGATTTTACTGATTTTGAGAAAAAAGTAGAGAAAATAGTTGGTAAGGGGAATACTTTTTATGTCTTAAATTATATCTTTAAAGCAGGACAATATAAGAAGCTTTTAGCAAACATTCAGTTAAATAAAATGCATTTTAGTCAGCATTTTATTGATCGTTTTGAAGTTAATGGTTATTGGACTTAATATTCTAGATACTTTTTTTAAAATCTTATATATATACAGAAAGATCTAAGGTGACTGTATTCATATGTTTATCATTATACAATTGTTGATATGAATACTCTATCCCCATCAAAATATTATTATCAAAATAAGCACGTTGTGAAGAAAGTAGTAATTGTCTTTGTATTCCTATTGGAGATTTTCCAAGAGAAAGGGGGGATGCTGTCAAGGGCATAGGTATATTTGTAGCATTATAAGTTTGTCCATATGAAATACCAAAGTTGGTATTTCTATCTTCTAGTACTAAAGAGTAGTTTGCAGCTGTATACCATCCCCCTGCTAAAACATTTTCATTTATATCATTGAAATCATTTCTATTTGTTGTACTTGCCCAACCAGCTCCAATATTTAAAAAGCCATCGTATATAGTATAAGTTAAGTTACCGTTTATATTGAAGCTTCCTATACTATCGTTAGGGCTATCTTTGCTTGCTAAAAATTGACTTATAGAAGCATTACCTGCTCCAGCTATATTGTAGACATATCCTGTATTTAAGCCAATAGCTAAGTTTTCAGTCAAGCTCTCTGCATAGAACATCCCTGTTGAAAAGTTGGCCTGATTGTCATTAGATCCAAAAACAGCAATATTTGCATTTAATATATCATTCTTATAATTAAGAGATATATTTGTTGTTCTTCCAGGTGCTAGAAATCCTGTTATCCCTCCAGTCCATGGCCCACCGCCACTAAAAGCTCCAACAGAAAGCTTACTTCTTCCAGCAGTTAGAAAAAATGGTGATGTATCTAAGTTTCCAAGTATGACAAAGGCATTTTCTAGTCCAAAGTTATTTAGTTCACTGGTACTAATATCAAATTGTGCAGTAACATAATGTCCGATATTAGATAGAAAATATAAGGTTGCTGATGTTAGAAATATATTTTGCCCATGGTTTGCTAAAATATTATTTTTATTTGATATTCCACCACTGCCAAACCATGCTTGAGCATCAACTTCAATTTTTCCACCTAAAAATATAGAATAGCTGTCAAACTTATTTCGTTGTCCAATTACTGTAGATGCAAATAAGCTACCTGATATCATACCAATTGGTATACTATTATTACCTGAATAAGATCCAAGAAAGGTTATTTGTCCTCTAGTTGTAATTGCTGGGGCACCTCCTACATTGATAGCTCCATTGAGGTCAAAGATTTTTCCTAAAGGCTTACTTTTTAAATCAATAATCGAACTGTTATTGTCAATACTTATAGCAATTTCGTAAGAGTCTTTATTATTAATAGTAGAGTATGAATCTATTTCTTTAATTTTTGAGTTATATGTAGAGAATTCAGTTTGATTTTGTTGTAGATTTTGTATTTCAGATTTTAAGCTTTGTATTCTTAACTTTAATTCTAAGGTTTGTTCTAATGTGCTTGATGTTTGATCCTTATTCTTTGAAAAGCTTATTTCAATGGTAAGAATAAAAATAAATAAAGTGTATATTATATGAAGAATATTTATATGTACTAGCATTATAAATAAGTTATAGGATAAAAGCATAAGCAAATATTATATTAAATGATAATGATAATCAACATCATTTAGATTGCGTGGTTAGGTTTTTGATGAAGGAATCAGTAAATGTACAGGAAAATATTATATATTTTATTGAGTTATATTGTGAGGTAGCTTTTTTAGAAGAAAAAATGCAATTAAGAAACTTGGTATTGAGAGAGTTCCTCCTAATATGAAGAGCATAGAATAACCAATACGAGTAGCTAAAAAACCACTAATAGACATACCTACGATATATATAAGAAGCTCAGCACATACTAGTATTGTAAAATCTGTACCTGCTTGGTCTTTTGAGCTGAATTTCATAAATATGGTATATAAAACGATCATTTCCATAAGCCGGGAGGCCATATTCAATAAAACAATACTAAAAATGATTATTTGATTATCTATTTTATATAAGCTAATAATTCCAATAGAGAAGTAATAAAATCCTCTTATTATTGCCAATAAAGTTAAAAGAGAGGTTTCTCTATAGAAATTAAATAAGTAGCTTATTAAAGCAGCTCCAAAAATTCCAATGATAGCACTGCCAGCTCCCATTATTATACCTATTGTACTTAGAGGGATATGGGAGTCCACTAAAAATTATAATGTCCCCAGAAAAAGCTACTGATTTTAGAAAGATTTTTATTCCTAGATGTTAAAGTTAACTAGATAAATTAGGAAATGGATAAATGAGTAAAAAAAGAGTAACGTATACAGCTGATTTTAAAGCTAAAGTAATTATAGAATTGCTAGAAGGCGATATGACAGTTAATGAGATAGCAAGTAAGTATGATTTACTTCCTAAAAACGTGCACAATTGGAAGCAGCAATTTTTATCTAATGCTTGCTTAGCATTTGATAAAAGCTCTGTTGTTAAGGAGTATAAGCAGGAAATAGATGAGCTTAGAAAAGATAAAGATGCAACAAGTAAAGAACTAGTCGAGGTAATAGTAGAGAGGGATTTTTTAATGGGAAAGCTAAAAAGCTTGGTATCATCAAATGATAGAGTAAACTCTGTAGATACTAAGCTAGAATTATCTTTAAATAATCAGCTTAAACTATTATCTGTATCTAAGAGTGTGTACTATTATACACCAATATCAAAATTTAGTAGTAATGATGATATTAGACTATTAAATGCAATAGATTTGATACATACTAAACATCCATATTATGGTACGAGAAGGCTAGTAAAGTTGCTAAATAGATTAGGATTTCTAGTTGGAAGGAAGCTAATCAAAAGTGCTATGGAATTCATGGGTATTAAGGCATTGTATCCTAAAAAAAAGACAACTGTCATTAATAAGCAACACAAGAAATATCCATACTTACTTAATGTATTTAAAAATGAGACGAATCAGGTTGTTATAGATAAAGCTAATAAGGTATGGAGTGCTGATATCACGTATATTAGACTAGAATGTGGGTATGCATATTTAGCAGCCATAATAGATTGGCATAGCAAGAAAACACTAGCTTGGAAGATTTCTAATACTATGGATACACATCTAACAACTAGTGTGTTAAAAGAAGCGTTATTTAAATATGGTAAACCTGATATCTTTAACTCTGATCAAGGAACTCAATATACAGCAAAAGAGCATATTAAAATATTATCTGATAATAAAATAAATATATCTATGGATGCTAAAGGAAGATCTATAGATAATATTGCAATTGAGAGATTTTGGAGAACACTGAAATATGAAAATGTTTATCCGGCATCATATATAACTATGAAAGAGGCTAAAGTAGGTATCAAAGAATATATTGATATTTACAACAATGAAAGACTACATTCTAGTATTGGATATATGACTCCTGATGAAGTATATTCTGGTATTTTAGATGCTGCATAAAAGCAAGGAATAAAAATATTTTATAAAGTGGTATTGAATAACAGGGACAGTTTAGGGTATTCGTTTTCTGCTAGCTAATTCGGTATGAAATTGCATTAATTGTTTGATTTTCTGGAAGTCCTCTATAAACGGCCGTGTTTAATATGTTTAGAGGTAGTTTTATACTATATTTTTCTGGGTGAGATATGTTTGACATAGTTCTTATTGATTGCATTGCTAAGTATTGGTCTGGTAATTTACCAAGAAATATAATATCTTTATCAGCAATGTATTTAGCAAGCTGTTGCATTATGGCATTTTTCCATTGCCATGGGTGAACAGGTAAAATATAAAAATCATTAGGGTTTTTATCATTCATACTAATCATTTTATTAAAACTTTCCAAAGTTTCTAAATTGATCTCTTTATTTATTATCTGTGAGTAGTCTAGATTTGATACGCATGAGAAAGTCACTAAATTTTTATTTATAGCTATCCAGGATAGGTTTATGATTTTTTGCATTTCAGGAGCGTAGTTCGCATAGTCTGAGGCATTAAAACCAATACGTCCTTTGTTTATTACAAACCATGGGTGGCCTATCATATTACCTTCTATATATGCATAAGGAAGTTTATATATATCTTTGGCAGAGGGTTTATTTTTATCTAATATAGCAATATCTGCATATATAGTATTATTAAGCTCTTTTATAAAGTGAGCAGTTGTTGTAGGGTTTATTTTTGTAATAGGTAATGTATCTATAATAAGTTTTATAGCATCATTAGCAATCTCATGGTTATTCTTTTCGTATCTTGTGACAGAATTTTTATGGATAATAAGATTTCCATAAATTCTTTTAGAAGCTTTAAATTTATAATATAAAGAAGAATTAATTTCTAGAGTATAAAATTCTTGATCTATATCCTTTTGAACTAGACTAAAAATTCCCTCATAACTAAACTCAGAAATTATTTTTTCTAATAGATTTGTGCTAGCTATTTTATAGTGATTTACTTTATTATTCATAGATATAATCTCCTAATATTTTTTTGGTATTCCAAAGCTTGAGAAAATATAATTTGATGGAATGCGATAAACTTCTTCATTAAGAAGTTTATTAGCTATTATAGTATTTCTATATGCACCTAGTCCTAAGTCAGGTGTGCCAACACCATGGGTATGCATTTCAGCATTTTGGACAAAGATATTTAGATTTGTTCCTTGAGTTACCAGTTTGTAATCTCTTGTTATATTGAGTTGATTATTCTCATCACGCTTAATGAATTTATTTATATTTGTAATAGTTTTGTCTATATCTGTCTTATATCCAGTTGCTGCAATAACCCTCTCTGTCTTGATTAAAAAATCTTTGTTTTGTTGGTTATGATAGAAAGAACAATAAAGCTTACTGTTATCATTTACTGTTATTAATTCACTATTTGCAATAAGTTCGACGCTATTTTTATTTTGTATTGTTTCTTCATAGAGGGCGTCATAAATATCAGATATAGTTTTGGCACTTATACCTTTATATAATAAGCTTTGTTCTTTTATAAGCTTTGGCTTTTTTATATTAGGGAGATTATAAAAATAATCAGTATAGTCAGGTTAAAAATATTCTAGTCCAAGCTTAGAATACTCCATAGGAAAAAAGCCTTTACTTCTAGTTACCCAAGTGATTTTTGTCGAATCCTTTTTTGATTTCATTAAATATAAAAATATCTCACCAGCGCTTTGGCCAGAGCCTACTAGAGTTAGATGTTTATCTTTTAGAATTTCATTTTTTATATTGATATATTCACTACTATGATGGATATTTTTTGTATTGGATATATGAGAGGGTAGTCTAGGTATTGTTCCTAATCCTAGCACAATATTTTTTGTTAAATATTTTTTTTCATTACCATATTTATCTTTAACCGTTACATTCCAGAATTCATGATTAGATTCTTTTAGGTATTCTATATTTGTAACTTCATAACCAAATTTGCAAGAGTTACAATTTTTAGCAACCCATGAGCAGTAATCATTATATTATTGTCTTGGAATAAAAAAATTTTCTTTAAAGTAAAACTTATAAATGCGGTTTTGCTTATTTAAGTAATTTAGAAAAGTAAATTTACTAGTTGGGTCAGCCATGGTTACTAAATCTGCTAAGAATGGTACTTGTAGCGTAGTCCAACTCATCATTAATCCTGGGTACCAGTTAAAATCTTCTTTTTTATCAAAAAAAATACTCTCTAGAGATTCATCGTTTAAAAGAGCCGCTAACCCCAAGTTGAACGGGCCTATACCTATTCCAATAACATCATAAATTTTCATACAATCTCCTTAAAAGGATTATTAGTGTTAACATAAATTGATTGGCTTGTTAAAGGTGCTTGTAATTCATCAAGACCATTAAGCCTTGTATGTAAATTAGCTTTTAGTGGAAACTGTCCTAGATTTAGAATTTTTTTTATGAATTTATTACACGTTTGATATTTATCTAAAAAGCCTTCTAAAAAAGCGATGGTTATTTTTATCAAATCTCTCTCGCTAATATAGCCTGTGTTAGCTACAGCTTCTATAACAGAGATTAGCTGATTAACTATAAAATAATAGCAGAAATGATGATCTATAAATTCCTGAGATCCTTCACATAAATCACTAATATCTCCAAAGTTAGCTTTATTAAGCTCAGGATGATCTTTTATATAATAATATCCTTGGCTATCACGATAGTAACTTTCAACAGGTAAACCATGCTCTAATTTAACCAGTAAGTTTTGTTGATGGGCTTCTAGAGCAATGCCATATTTTGAGTATAACCAAAGTATGGGAGTAACAGCTACAGATAAATATGTTTCAAACCAGTAAATAGCAGCATCATAAGTAGGGGCATTATTATGCACACTAAAGTATTGAATTAGCGAGATAATACGAGTTCTTTCGTTAAATGGGTTAGGCTCAGTTAAGCTAGCAATGCATGCAATATCATCTTGTGGATTAAAACTTGCATCACGAATAATACATATGCTTGGATCAAAAATTTTATTATTAACTTTGATTGCTGAGAAAGCCGGATCTGTAATTAAACTAAAGTATGGAAACTTTTTATTTAAGATAGGTTTCAAATGCTCATTATATAATCTATGAACAGATAGGCTTCGGCTACATTCTTTAGCTAAGTTTATCCTGACTGAATTTGTGATAGCAATACTTAGTGAAAACTTTAACATGATATCAAATTTTGGTGAATATAAAGTCCTAACTGATGTAGTTGGATAAAACCATGGCCCCATAATACCAATATCAATAATTTTATTTTCAGCCTTATATTTTTTTATTTCATCTTGTTGTGCTAAATAACTGGCTTGCCAAGGGTGTAGCGTAAAAAGCTGATAGTTCTTATTTTGTTTTATTAGAATATTTTCTTTCTCTAAAAAGCTTAAAAAAATATCATTAACATTTTTATTAAGTAGAGAGCATGTCTCTAATATATTTTTATCAACGTACATATAGTGAAGTTGTAACTTTCCATTTGTTTCAGGAGAATATTTGATAAATTCGCTTTTTGAAAAACCTTTTCTACTTTTAGGGTCAGGTTGTAGTCTATGTCCTCTTATTAGGTTTTGCTCATTTGCAATGAAAGAGCTTTGGCAACCAAAAAACTCATCAAGTTTATGTTTTCTATTTTGTAATATAGAAGTAATATTCATTGTGGAATCTGCTATTCTGTCTATAAGATCTTTTTTCCCATTTAATTTCTTAGTAATTAAAAGCACTGCTTCAAGAGGGTCTAATTTTAACTTCTCTTCTTGCTTAATCAGATAACAAGGGAGTTGCCATATTGGTGATTTTAGTATTGGAGAAATTTTTACTGAGATTTCAAACCTGGATTTTATAGAGTCCAAATTTATGCTAAATTGATATCCATTGTCTAAGTTTTTATTTAAGCTGTAATCATTAAATTCACGATAGTAGCAGTTAAGAAAATTCTTTAGTGTTATTTCATTGGCGTATTTAATCATTTTTATTTACCTCTATTTGGTTTTTGAGTAAATTGCCATGTGTTTTTATTTGGCTAATGCAGTCATTAATTAATTCTTGTGTGATCATTGGGTTGACTAGAGTAATCTTTAAATAGATATTTTTATTAATTTTTGTTTGTGCAATAACAAAATTACCGCTATGAAATATAAGCTTATGGATCTTACTATTAATAGAATTTAGATCAGCTAAATTTAAGCTATTATAGAAATATCTAAAGACAACAGTATTAAGGCAATTATCAAGGTGTTGATACTTTTTATATGCTAGTTGTAAATTGTCATTATTACTTATTGATTTGATAGTTTCTATAGTTGTCTCAATAATGTAATTAATCCATTTTGAAAATAAATTTGTGCCACTACACTGTAAAGATATAAAAATCTTAAGAGCGTCAAATCTACGTGTTGTTTGAATTGATTTATCTACTAAATTTAAACAATCAAAGCCATCTTTTTCTGGATTAAGATACTCTGCATGGTAATTAAGAAGTTCAAAGCTTAATTTATCTTTACAAAAAAAAGCACCACAGCTAATGGGTTGAAAAAAAAGCTTATGAAAATCAACGGTTATAGAATTAGCTAATTCTAAGCCGTTAAGTCGATGTTTATATTTATCAGATAATATTAACGCTCCGCCAACAGCGGCATCTGCATGAAGCCAGATATTGTTTTTATTAGCAATTTTCGCTATTTCTTTAATATTGTCAATACAGCCAAAATCAGTATCGCCAACTGTCGTAACTATGCATATAGGTATTAAGTTCTGCGTTTTAAGTTTAGCTATTTTTAATATTAAATCCTGTGTATCTAGTTGGAGGTTATTACCCGTTTTTATTAGCTCAATAGAGTTTTTGCCCAACCCTAATATAGATAGAGACTTATGCACAGAAAAGTGTGTTTTCTCTGTGCATAATATCCGAAACTTGTTAGCAATATCTGGCAAACCGAAGTCTACTACTTTATGCTTTAGGATATTTTCGCAGAAGTGATCTCTAGCTAAAAGTAGCCCCATTAAGTTTGATTGTGTTCCACCACTTGTAAATATACCATCTGATTTTGTACTATCTTTATAGATTAGTGAGTTTAGCCAGTCGGTAATGTTTTGCTCAATATAGGTAGCAGTAGGACTTTGATCCCAAGAGTCCATGGATTGATTTAGTGATGAAATAAATACTTCAGCAATTAATGACGGTGTCATTACAGGACAATGTAGGTGTGCCATTGATGCAGGAGAATTTATATTTAGAGAATTTTTAAAAATATCACTTAATTGATTTTTTATAATGCTATTTAGTTTTTGAGGTTGCTCATTTATTTTGAACTGATTAACTATATTCTTTAGCTGATCTGTAATTACTTCTAAAGCATCTTGTACGCTACGCTTATATAAATTAATACTTTCATTAGAGTTATTTAAGAAATACTTATTAAGGTTTAAACTCATATATTCTCCTTAATAGAGCTTTCTAATATTTCTACTACTTGATCAATTTGCTCTTCAGTTATAGTTAGAGGAGGTAAGAACCTAATAGTTCCTCCAAAACGCCCTCCAAGTTCAACGATTAAGTTTTTATCAAAGCAAGCTTTCTTGATTTTTAGGGCTCTTTCTCCATCTGCTGGTAAACTCCCAATAATGTCAGGTTTAAATGCAGTATTGACTATTTCCATACCTATCATTAATCCTTCACCACGAACATCACCTATGATGTTATATTTGGTTTTTAGCTCATTTAATCTATCCAAAAAATATTTACCATTTTTACTTACTTGTTTCAAAAATTTGGGATTATTAACTTTATTTAGAACAACACTACCAGCAGCCATAGCTAAAACATTGCCTCGAAATGTCCCTGTATGAGCTCCAGGTTTCCATGTATCTAAGTAGCTTTTATACAGAATTACAGATATTGGAAGACCGCCTCCGAGTGCCTTTGATAGAACTATGACATCTGGATAAATTCCAGATTTCTCAAAAGCATATAAGTACCCTGTTCTACCTATTCCACACTGAACCTCATCAACAATTAGAGGAATATCTAGTTCTTTAGTAAGTTTTCTTATAGCTTTTAACCATTTTACTGGAGCAGGGATTACACCTCCTTCACCTTGAATTGGCTCTAATATAATAGCTGCAGGTTTTTTTATACCACTTTCAGGATCTTTTAATAGGCGAGAGATCATTTGTATATTTACATCAATACTTTGTTCATCTTTTAATCCAAAAGGGCAACGATAAGAGTATGGATAAGGAAGAAAATGCGTGTAGGGAGTAAGTCCACCAACATTTTCTTTTGGTTCTAGGTTCCCCATTAGAGAGAGAGTGCCCTGAGTCATACCGTGATAGGCGCCATGAAAAGCAATAATGTTTTCTTTACTAGTTGTGATTTTACATAATTTTATAGCAGCTTCTACTGCATCAGATCCACTAGGACTACAAAATTGAATTTTTGTTTTATCATGGTAAGAAGGTGGTAAGCTATTTAATAATTGATCCATAAAACTATGTTTTTCTTCAGTAAGTAAATCTAGTGTGTGTATAGGGGTTTCTCTATCAACTGTTGTAAGTATAGCTTTTGTGATTTCTGGGTGATTATGGCCGAGAGCTATGCTCCCAGCCCCTGCTAAGCAATCTATATAATCTTTTCCTTGTATGTCTGTTAGGTAGATTCCACGAGCTTTTTTTATTACAAGTGGATTCTTTCTCGGGTAGCTTCTAGCATTTGATTCCCAGTCAGATTGATTTTTTAGCATTAATTGTTGAATAAGGAGGCTCATGTGAATATCACTTTAATTAGCATTGATAATCATTATCATTTAGAATATATTTAAATGCAATCATTAATTACAAAAAAATAATCTTATGAAAAAAAAGACTAATGTTGCAAAGTTTGGAGGAACCAGTGTAGGAAATGTTTCTGCAATACAAAAATGCGTGAATATAGTAAAAAAATAATGATATAGGAATTATTGTGGTAAGCGCTCAGGCAGGAGTTACTGATTTGCTTGAGAAACTTTTAAATAGTGGTGCCAGTAATTATAGAGAAATCATTTTGAAATTACATGATATTGTAGATCCATTAGTTGACTATGTTGGCAGCGTAGATTGCTATATAAACTCTTTATTTAATGAGCTAGATGTTCTGTGTCAGATGCTGTACCAATCTAGATCAAAAAATCTAAAATTACATGCGCCGATACTGGCTTTTGGTGAGAGAGTTTCGGCGTATGTTTTTAATCAAATTTTGAAGAAAAATAATATAGATTAAGAATATATTGATGCGAAAAAAATTATAAAAACACAGGGCTGTTATATTAAAGCAAGACCAGTTATTGAAGATATTGCTAGCCAAGCAAAAAAATATCTAGAAAATACCAGTAAAATACTTGTCCTTGAAGGTTTTGTTAGTTCAAATAGTAAGAGCGAGACAACCGTTTTGGGTAGAGGTGGAAGTGATTATTCAGCGGCTCTTGTAGCTGAAGCTATCAAAGCACATATGTTGTATATTTGGACAGATGTCACAGGTATTTACCAAGCAGATCCAAAGCTTGTACCTAAATCACAGATAATAGAAAGGATAAATTTTGAAGAGGCTATTGAATTGGCTAGTTTTGGTGCAAAAGTTCTGCATCCTGATACACTATTTCCTGTACTGAGAAGTAATACAAAAGTATTTGTTGGCTCTACCTTTTGTCCTGAAAAAGGAGGTACATATATAGATAATGGTAAAAGTGATAAAAGAAGTATGATTAAGGCTATTACTGAACGAGGAAAACAAACTTTAATCAATGTGAAATCTCTGAATCAGAATGTAGCAGGACTAATTGATCAAGTATTTTTAGTCTTAAAAAAAATATGATGTAAAGGTAGATATAGTAAACTTAACAAAGATAATTTTTTCTTTTGTTATTACTCAGCCTGATAGTGTCATAGAGAAATTAATACTTAAAGATTTAGCGCAATTAAAAGAGGTGGAAATAACTTTAGAGCATAATTTATTTTTAACAACAGTCGTTGGGAATAGTTTGGATAAAATACCACGACTGTTAAGTAATATTTTAGATAGATTAGGCTCTTTAAATGTTAAACTGTCAGGGTATGGTGCTACTGGAAAAAGTTTATATTTATTAAGTGACAATGATAACTTCTTAGAAAAAGTGTATAAGGAGTTATTTTAAACAAATCAAACGAAAATCATTTTTTCCTGCAAGATTTACATTTGGTATAAAGGTTTAAACTATGATCTATTAACTCTGCGCCAAATGATGCAGCGATTTGTTTTTGAAGTTTTTCTATTTCTTCATTGTAGAACTCTTGAATTTCATTGCATTCGATACATATTATGTGATCATGATGACTTCCTTGATTTAGTTCATACATAACTTGATCATTGTCTAACTTAAGCCGACTTATTATTCCAGCTGATTCAAACTGTCCAAGAACTCTATATACAGTTGCGATGCCTGTACCACTTCCTTGAGATTTAAGTTCAGAAAATATATCATCGGTACTAAAGTGCTTATCAAGATTTTCTTCAAATAGTTTTAATATTTCCAAACGAGGCTGGGTGACTTTAAAGCCAAACTTTTTTAGATCAAAATTTTTAGAATTCATTTTTTACTTTTCTGACTTTGACTATTTCTTAGAATGAATTTTGACATAGTTCTTACCATTAATGCAAATATTAAAACGTATTTTAGGTAGCGTATTTGGTTAAAATGTTATTAATAGAGTTATTTTAGCCATAAGTTAGTATTTTGTGAATTATATATTAAGTTAATGTGTTGCCTGAATCTTTTAATGATACATCTGCTGTAAATACTCTTCTAGCTTTGTACTTGGGGGTTAATTATGCTATCATTGGCTTACTAATTATATTTATAAAATCCTTCTATGGTTATTAGTGTTTATGAGCAATTTGCTCCAATTTTGATATTTCTTATTATTGCCTTTGGTTTGGGTGCCGCTTTTGCAATAGTGGGTAAGGTATTGTCTACTATTGTTGGCGCGAACAATCCAGGAGAAACAAAGGGTGAAACATTTGAATGTGGGTTCCCAACATTTGGTGATGCAAGAGAAAAGCTAGATGTTAGATTCTATCTGATTGCTGTACTTTTTTTGGTTTTTGATTTGGAACTGGCATTTATTATTCCTTGGGGAATAAATTTAAGGGCTAGCGCTGGTCATCCAGCTATTTCAGGGCATGCGTTTGTGGCAATGATTATATTTTTGGCAGTGCTGTTTTTAGGGTTGATATATGCCTGGAAGAAAGGAGCTTTAGAATGGGAATAGGTAATGAAAATAAAGGATTCATAACAGCAAGTGCAGATGCGCTTATAAACTGGGTGCGAACTGGATCTCTTTGGCCTGTTACAACAGGTTTGGCATGTTGTGCTGTTGAGATGATGCACGCAGGAGCGGCAAGATATGATTTGGATAGGTTTGGCATTGTTTTTAGGCCATCCCCAAGACAGTCTGACGTGCTTATTGTTGCTGGGACTCTATGTAATAAGATGGCGCCAGCACTACGACAAGTATATGATCAAATGCCAGATCCTAAGTGGGTGATTTCTATGGGTTCATGTGCAAATGGTGGTGGCTATTATCACTACTCTTATTCTGTTGTTAGAGGTTGTGATAGAATTGTTCCCGTTGATATCTACGTTCCAGGATGTCCTCCAACTGCTGAGGCTTTAGTTTATGGGATTATACAACTGCAAAATAAAATTATTAGAACAAATACTATAGCGAGGAAGTAGTGGTGAGCGTTTCTTTACAGGATCATTTTGATAACTTAGGTAAAGTTCTAGATGGTTTAGGTGTTAAAAGCTATATTGCTTATGATGAGATTACAGTTGTTGTAAAAGATCAAAGAGATATTCATATTGTTCTTAAGAAACTCAAAAAAGGATATTCCTTTGAGCAGCTAACTGATGTGACAGCCGTTGATTATTTGACTTATGGTCAGTCTGATTGGCAGATTGGTAAAATTGTGTCGCAGCAAGGTTTTTCAAGAGCACGTCAGCAAGGTTTTGAGACTACTGATGTTGTAAATAGGTTTGAAATTGTTTATCAGTTGTTAAGTATGGCAAATAATACTCGCGTTAGAGTTAAGTGTAAGCTGAAAGACTCTCAAATTATTCTGATAGAATCTGTTAGTGATCTTTGGCCTTCGGCTAATTGGGCTGAAAGAGAGGTTTATGATATGTTCGGAATCTATTTCAATGACCATCCAGATTTAAGAAGGGTGCTAACAGATTATGGTTTTGTTGGTCATCCTTTAAGAAAAGATTTTCCTCAGACTGGATATGTTGAAATGCGCTACGATGAGAATCTTGGAAAAGTTGTGTATGAGCCTGTAGAAATTGATAACAGAGTGAATGCCCCAAGAGTTGTTCGTAATTAATAAAACTGTGGATTTATAATATGGCAGAGTATAAGAATTATACGTTGAATTTTGGTCCAGTTCACCCGGCAGCACATGGTGTTCTTAGGCTTATTTTAGAGCTTGATGGTGAGAATGTTGTTCGAGCAGATCCGCATGTGGGATTGTTGCATAGAGGTACAGAAAAGCTTGCTGAATACAAACCATATAATCAAAGCATAGGTTATATGGATAGGTTAGATTATGTATCTATGATGTGTAATGAACATGCCTATGTTATGGCGATAGAGAAGCTACTTGAGTTAGAGGTGCCAGAAAGAGGTCAGTATATTCGAGTATTATTTGCTGAAATGACAAGGATTCTTAACCATCTTCTATGGGTTGCTGCTTGTGGTATTGATTTGGGTGCGATGACAGTTTTTTTGTATGCTTTTAGAGTCAGAGAAGATTTGTTTGACTGTTATGAAGCTGTTTCTGGGGCACGTATGCATGCAGCATATTTTAGACCAGGTGGCGTGGCTCGAGATCTGCCAACAAAAATGCCTCAGTATAAGCAAACTAGATTTACTAGTAAAAGGAAGACTAAAAAGATAAATGCTAATAGACAAGGTAGTATGTTAGATTTTTTAGATTCTTTTGTTGTTGATTTTGAAAAATCTCTTGATGAGATTGATACTCTTTTAACAGATAATAGGCTATGGAAGCAGAGAACAGTTGATATTGGTGTTGTGACTGCTGAGAGATCTAAAGAACTTGGTTTTACAGGCCCTATGCTTAGAGGTAGCGGAGTCGCTTGGGATCTTAGAAAATCCCAACCTTATGAAGTTTATGATAAGTTAGACTTTGATATTCCTGTTGGCGCAAATGGTGATTGTTATGATAGATATCTTGTTAGGATGGCTGAAATGCGTGAGTCAAACAAGATTATGAAACAATGTGTTGATTGGTTGAGGGCTAATCCTGGTCCTGTGCTTTCAAATGATCATAAAGTTGCCCCCCCAACAAGAAATGCAATGAAGAATAATATGGAAGAGTTGATTCATCACTTTAAGCTTTTTTCAGAAGGTTATTGTACACCAGAAGGAGAAGTTTATGTTGGGACTGAACATCCTAAGGGTGAATTTGGAGTGTATATAAAGTCTGATGGTGCGAATAAACCGTATAGGTTAAAAATGAGAGCTCCTGGGTTTGCAAATATTAGTGCAATGGATGAGTTATTGGCGGGACATATGCTGGCGGATGCTCCAGCAATTATCTCAACGATAGATGTTGTGTTTGGTGATGTGGATAGGTAGAGGAAGGATGTCTTTAGTAGATTTAATATCGCTTCAAGCGAGAGAAGATATTGATAGAGTTTTAAGTAAGTTTCCAGCAGATCAAAGAAGATCTGCTATTTTAGAAGGGTTGCATATTTTACAAGATCAAAATGGTGGTTTCTTAACTGATGAATTGCAAACAGCTTTAGCAGAATATATACAGGTTAGCAAAGTTGATGTTTATGAGGTTGCCACATTTTATTGTATGTATGATTTAAAATCGGTTGGCAGGCACAAGTTAAACCTTTGCACTAATGTTTCGTGTATGTTAAATGGGGCATATGATATTTTAAAGCATATTGAGAAAAAGCTTAGTATCAAACCTGGCCAGACGACAAAAGATGGACGTATAACTCTAAAGGAAGTAGAGTGCCAGGGTGCGTGCTGTGGTTCACCGATGCTTGAGGTGGATAAAGTTTTTTATGAAAATTTGACTATAGAAAAGGTGAATCAACTTATTGATTCTTTGGAGTAGTTGTAAATGGCTAATGAAGTTTGTTTTCGAACTCTACATTTAAGTGAGTCACATAGCTTAGAGTCTTACTTATCTGTAGGAGGTTATTCTTATTGGAATAGGGTGTTAACTGAAAAGATTACTCCTGAACAGATAATAGAAGAGTTAAAAATATCTGGGCTTAGAGGTAGAGGTGGTGCAGGATTTCCTACCGGATTAAAGTGGAGCTTTATGCCACGTAATACGCCTGGACAAAAATATGTGGTTTGTAACTCAGATGAGGGTGAACCAGGAACTTGTAAAGATAGAGAAATTCTTAGAAGAAATCCTCATCAGCTTATAGAAGGTATGGCTATTGCTGGCTATGTGGTTGGTGCTACAGCTGGGTATAATTATACAAGAGGAGAATTTTATGAGCCGATAAGGAAATTTGAGGATGCCCTTATAGAAGCATATCAAGCAGGTATATTAGGTTCTAATATTAAATCATCAGGTATTTCATTTGATTTATATTCTGCTGTTGGTGCTGGTGCATATATATGTGGAGAAGAGACTGCTCTTCTAAACTCTTTAGAAGGGAAGAAAGGACGTCCAAGATTTAAGCCTCCATTTCCGGCCTTTGTAGGTTTATATGGTAGGCCAACAAATATAAATAACACAGAAACTTACGCTTCTGTTCCCACGATATTACAGCATGGGGGCGAGTGGTTTAAAAAATTGGGTACTAAAAAAAGTGGTGGTACAAAACTATTTTGTGTTTCTGGACATGTTCAAAAGCAAAGAGTTGTTGAGATTAGCTTAGGGATGTCTTTTAAAGAATTGTTAGAGATGTGCGGAGGCGTACGTAATGGTCATAAGCTAAAAGCAGTGATTCCTGGGGGAAGTTCTTCGAAGATCTTAACTGGCGATGAAATGATGCAGGTTAATATGGATTATGAATCTATAGGTGAAGCAGGCTCAATGCTAGGTTCTGGAGGAGTTGTAGTTTTAGATGAAACTACTTGTATGGTAAGGACTTTAGCTAGGTTAGCAGATTTTTATCATGAAGAGTCCTGTGGTCAGTGTACTCCATGTAGAGAAGGTACTGGCTGGTTGGCTCGTACATTACATAGAATTGTTGCTGGAGAAGGTAAGCCAGAAGATATAGATAATCTTGTAAGAGTGGCGACTAATATTGAAGGAAATAGTATTTGTGGTTTAGGTGATGCAGCTGCATGGCCGGTGCAAAGTTATATAAATAAATTTAGAGATGAATTTGTCTATATGATTGAGAATAGTGGTAAAAGTATAGTGGATCAATAGTTGATTGAGGTAGTTTTGTGTCAGACAATAAAGAGTCCAAGAAAATAAATATAGAGATTGATGGTAAAAATTATGAAGCTTTACCTAATCAGTCAATTATAGAAGTTGCAGATGATAATGGTATTTACATTCCAAGGTTTTGCTATCATAAGAAGTTATCCATAGCTGCTAACTGTAGAATGTGCTTAGTTGATGTTGATGGTGCCAGACGTGCATCTCCAGCTTGCGCAACTCCTATTATGGATGGAATGAAAGTGAAAACTCGTTCAGAAACAGCACTAAAAATGCAGAAAGACATGATGGAGTTTTTACTAATAAATCATCCTCTAGATTGTCCTATATGTGACCAAGGTGGTGAGTGTGAACTCCAAGATATTGCTATGGGTTATGGTAAAACAGCTTCTGAGTATGTTGAAACAAAAAGAGCTGTTGAAGATCCTGATTTAGGCTCATTGGTAGCAACAGATATGACAAGGTGTATTTTATGTACGCGCTGTGTTCGTTTTGGCGAGGAAGTTGCTGGAGTTAAAGAATTAGGTGTTATGGGAAGAGGAGACCATTCTTCCATTAGTACTTATGTTTCTGGTGACATGGTTGACTCAGAAATATCTGGAAATGTAATTGACTTATGTCCAGTTGGAGCTCTTACATCAAAACCTTTTAGATTTAAAGCAAGGGCTTGGGAGCTTAAGCAATATCCATCGATTTCAGCAGGCGATGCTTTGGCAACGGAAATAAATGCTCATGTTTATCAAAATAAATTAGTTAGAGTTGTCCCCAGAGAGAATGAGACAACAGGAACATGGATCTCTGATAGAGATAGATTTGAATATGCTGGATTGTATAGTCAAGAAAGAATTCAGCAGCCAATGATTAAAAAGTCAGGTGGCTGGTCTAATGTGTCTTGGGAAGAAGCTCTTGATTTTGTTAAAGTAGCTATTGAAAAAACTAAAGAAAAAGATGGGGTTGATGCTATTTCAGCTATTATGTCTGAAGCTTCATCATCAGAAGAAATGTTTTTGATGAAAAAATTACTAGCTTCTGTAGGCTCAAAGAATATAGATGCTCGTGTTAGGCAATATGCTGATATTTCGGGAATTAGTTCTGGTAAAGGCCTTAGCTGTTCTTTAGATGATATTAGAAATAGTGACTTCATATTAGTGTTTGGCTCAAATATCAGGAAGGAATATCCATTAGTTAACTTAGCAGTTAAAGATGCTGTTGAAAAAAATAGTGCGAGTGTTGTTGCTTGGAATGTTTGTGATTATAGTTTTAACTATGATATTAAGCAGGTTAGACTAGCTGCAGATAATATTCAGTACATAGCTTTATCATTACTTAAAGCAATTTTTGTCAGAGCAAACTTGCCTTATGGTGATTTAGATGAAATATTAAGAAAAGTTGATCCTGCAGCAGAGATAAGGGAAACTGCTGATAAAATAATAGCTGCAGAGAATCCAAAAATAATTATTGGCCAAGATATCGTTAACTCAGATGGCTTTGAGACAGTTTTTTGTGTATTGGATGTTTTAGAAAAAGTTACAAACATTAAAGGTGGTGTTTTAACGAGTAATGTTAACTCAGTGGCCGCGGATAGAATTTTAAGTTCATCTAAATCAAAATTTAGTACTTACAAGTGTTTGAATGGTCAAACAAACACCAAACTTCTTTTAACAGCACATACTGAATTAGCTAAAGATAGTTTGTATGGTGAGCAGAAGCTTAGAAAAGCTTTAGATGATATAGATATAGTTGTAAGCTTTACTCCATTTGCAGATAAGTTTACTAAAGATACATCAGATATAATTATTCCGATAGCAACTCATTATGAAACAAATGGTAGTTTTGTTGATATGTTTGGCAACAAGAAAAACTTTAAACAAGTTGTTAAGCCTTTTGCTGAAAATAAAGAGTTGTGGAGAGTGTTAAGAGTCGTTGGTAATCTTCTTAACTTAGAAGGTTTTGAATATGATTCTATAGATGAAATCTCTGAAGATGCTTATGCTAATCGAGCTAGAGTATCTATAAACCATGTTACTCAAATATTAAATGCTAATCTTGATTACCAAAAAAACATAGCATTTTTAGCGTCTAATCCAACTTATGGGTCTAGCAGTTTACTAAGAAGAGCAGAGCCACTACAGCAAACAAAAGATGCTAAGAGGTTTGTCGGAGTGAGAATTTCTCAAGAGTTGGCTGAAAATATAGGTCTAAGTACTGAGTCAGGAACTGTTAAGATTTATGATATTGATAATGAGATAAATCCGGAGGTTGTTGTTGATGCAGGTTTACAGGCTAAAAATATTATGATTCCAAGAAGTCTATTTAAGGATTTCATGCTTGGAGATAGTCTGAATATTAAGCTAATAGAGGGGGAGGTATAATATGATAGGCTATGTTTTATGGACGATACTGTATACATTGTTAATAATAATTCCTCTAATATTGGTTGTTGCATACTATACTTATGCAGAAAGGAAGGTTATTGGATATATGCAAGATAGACTTGGACCTAATAGGGTTGGTTCATTTGGTTTATTGCAGCCAATATTTGATGCTTTAAAGCTTTTTTTAAAAGAAATAATTATACCGAATAACTCAAATAAGTATTTATTCTTTATCGCACCAATTTTAGCTTTTGCACCAGCATATGCAGCATGGGCAGTTATTCCTTTCTCAAAAGGCGTCGTGTTATCAAACATGAATTTAGGTTTGTTGTATATATTAGCAATGACTTCATTTTCAATTTATGGAATTGTAATAGCTGGCTGGGCGTCAAATAATAAATACTCGTTATTTGGAGCTTTAAGAGCAGGCGCTCAAGTTATATCTTATGAATTAGCTATGAGTTTTTCTATTGTAGGTGTTGTGATTGCAGCAGGTTCAATGGGAATTATAGGAATTATAGATGCTCAAACTGGTGGTATATGGCACTGGTACTTTATTCCATTGTTTCCACTGTTTATTGTATATTTTATCGCTGGTATAGCTGAGACAAATAGAGCTCCTTTTGATGTTGTAGAAGGCGAATCAGAAATTGTTGCTGGACACCATATAGAATATACAGGTGCTAGGTTTGCTTTATTCTTCTTAGCTGAATATGCAAATATGATTTTAATAAGCATTTTGACATCTATTTTATTTTTAGGTGGTTGGAATTCGCCATTCCAAGCAACTCCTTTAGAGCATATATTTAGTTTTGTACCTGGTGTTATTTGGTTATTTGGTAAAACTGGTATGTTTATGTTTATGTTTTTATGGGTGAGAGCTACATATCCTAGATATAGATATGATCAGATTATGCGTCTAGGTTGGAAAATATTTATACCTTTAACATTTGTTTGGGTCGTAGTTGTTGCTTGTATGGTTAGATTTGGCTTAGGGCCTTGGTGGTAAAAGGATAGTGATATGAGAAATGTAACGAATTTTTTTAAAACCTTTTTACTGTGGGAGCTTCTAAAAGGTCTTAAAGTAACAGGAAAGCACTTTTTTACGCGCAAGGTTACTGTACAGTATCCGGATGAAAAGACGCCAATATCAAATAGATTTAGAGGTTTGCATGCCCTTAGACGTTATGAGAATGGTGAGGAGAGATGTATTGCGTGTAAGCTATGTGAAGTTGTTTGTCCTGCTTTGGCGATTACAATTAACTCAACAGAAAGAGAGGATGGCTCACGTAGAACATCTAGCTATGAGATAGACTTGTTTAAGTGTATTTTTTGCGGTTATTGTGAAGAGTCTTGTCCTGTTGATTCAATTGTTGAGACAAGCATTTTGGAATACCATTTTGAAGAGCGTGGTGAGAATATTATGACAAAAGCTAAGCTTCTTGCTGTAGGGGATAAGTATGAGTCGCAAATAGCTGCTGATAGACTGCAAGATAAGGATTTTAGGTAAGAAAATGATTGTGACAGATATTTTATTTTATATTTTTGCATCGTTAGCTATTATTTCTGCTTTAGTATTAGTGTTGGGGAATAACCCAGTTAACTCTGTAATTGCTATGATTTTTATATTCATATTTACTGCAGCTGTTTGGATTATTCTACAACAGGTATATTTAGCATTATTGCTTATAGTTGTTTATGTTGGCGCAGTGTTGGTAATGTTCTTATTTGTAGTATTTATGTTAGATCTACATGTTGAGAAAGAAGGAAGAGTAGGTAGGTTTTTTTACGCTTTAGCAGCCATAATTGTTTGTGCTATATTTGCAACGATTATTAGTTATGCTGTAACACACGTATTTGCAAGTTCTAGTATGCAAGGTGGAGTTGGTGGTGTAAAAATAATAGGTTCAACTATGTTTAATAAAAATAACTTATATGTGTTTGAACTTATAGATTTTATATTGTTAGCAGCAATGACTGCGGCAATAACATTAACGTTACGACCAAAGCGTAAGGATAATAAATCAGTTAATCCAGCTAAACAGGTTAAGGTTAGGGCGAAAGATCGTCTAACTATGGTAAAAATACCAAGTAATAAAGAGGGTGCGAAAGATGGGCAGTAGTATCTCAGTTTCAGTTACAGATGGGTTGATTTTCAGTACAATTCTATTTGTTATAAGTGTTGCGGGCATTATTATAAATAGGAGAAGCATCCTTATACTTCTTATGTCTATAGAGCTAATGCTTTTAGCAGTCAATACGAATTTTTTGATATTTGCTAATATGCATCATCAGGCTATGGGAGGAGTTTTTGTGTTCTTTATAATGGCAGTAGCAGCCGCTGAAACAGCAATAGGTTTAGCTATTGTTGTTGCAATATCAAGAAAACGTAAAACTATTGATTTAAGTAAACTTAATACACTGAGAGGTTAATCAAGCTATGATAATAAGTAATCAACTAGCAGCTGTATTAATCGCGGTTATAGTTTTAGCACCTTTACTAGGAGCAATAATTGCTGGTTTTGGTGGCAAATCTGTTAAAAATTCAGGTGTTAATTTTTTCACAATTACTTTATGTGGACTTTCTTTTGTTCTTAGTGTGATTTTAGCTTACGGTGTATTTGGTGGTTCTGAAGTCTATAGTGTTAGCTACTATCAGTGGGCCCCAGTCTCAAATATGTTTTCTTTTGATGTTGGTTTTACTGTAAACAGAATCACAGTATATATGATGCTGATTGTAACGTTTGTATCAACACTAGTACATATTTACTCTATTGGTTATATGAAAGGTGAAGAAGGGTATGCGAGATTTTTCTCTTATATTTCTGGCTTTACTTTTGCAATGCTATGTTTGGTCATGGGTAACAATTTTCTACTTTTATTCTTTGGTTGGGAAGGTGTTGGCTTATTCTCGTATTTATTAATAGGTTTTTACTTTAATAGAGATAGTGCTAATATAGCAAGTTTAAGAGCTTTTATTGTAAACAGAATAGGTGATTTAGGTTTCTTGCTAGGTGTAGGAGCTGTTATTCTGTATACAGGATCAGTTGATTATACAACTGTTTTTGCGGCTTTACCTAATATTGATAATACTCAGGTTGTACACTTTTTAGGAATTAGTTTTAGCCCAGTTACTTTAATATGTGTACTTTTATTTATCGGAGCGATGGGTAAATCTGCACAATTTCCACTACATTCTTGGCTAGAAGGATCGATGGAAGGTCCTACACCAATTTCAGCGCTAATACATGCTGCAACAATGGTTACCGCAGGTGTGTTTATGGTTGCTAGACTTTCTCCAATGTTTGTTTTATCTGAAGCTGCTTTGAGTTTTGTGCTTATTATAGGGGCAATTACATGTTTGTTTATGGGCTTAATTGCTATTGTACAAACAGACATTAAGAGAGTTATTGCATACTGTACATTATCGCAACTTGGTTATATGATGGTTGCACAAGGTGCTGGGGCATTTTCAATTGGTATGTTCCACCTTATGACTCACGCAATGTTTAAAGCATTGTTATTCTTAGCAGCTGGTTCTGTAATTATTGCAATGCATCATGAGCAAGATATTCGTAGAATGGGAGGTTTAAGAAAATATATGCCTATAACTTACTTATGTATGTTTATAGGTGCATGGGCGCTTGCAGCATTGCCTCCATTCTCTGGTTTCTTCTCTAAAGATTTAATTATTGAGGCAGCCCATACAACAACAGTATTTGGCCATCAGTTTGCCTACTATATGGTGTTGGCATGTGCATTTGTAACATCTTTTTATATATTCAGAATGTTTTTCTTAGTCTTTCATGGTAAAGAGAGGATGTCTGATGAAGAAAAATCACACCTTAAAGAATCTTCTTTAAGTATATTGATACCTCTAATATTACTGGCTATACCTTCTGCCTTTATTGGAGAGTATTTCTTTACTAGTATATTGTCGCAAAGTCACGGGCTGTTTGGTAATACGATAAGCTCATATACTCAAGCTGGATTGCATGGAATGTCTGTTACAGCTGATTTAGCGAGTGAGCCTAGTACTTTAAATGCATTTACTTTTATTAAGCATTCAGTTTCAACTGTGCCTTTTTGGTTAGCTATAAGTGCTTTAGTATTATCATATGTACTACATATATGGATCCCAAGTATTCCAAGAGCTTTAGCTAGTACAAAATCTGGAATTGGAATTGTTTACCATATTTTGGTTAAAAAATATTTTATCGATGCATTATATGATGTTGTTTTCGTAGCTATTTTCTTAGCTATTAGTAATTTTTTATGGAAAGCTATAGATATATTCATTATAGATAAGGCAGTTGTACAAGGCACATCTAACTTAATTTATCATACAGGTGATAGTTTTAGAAAGATCCAACGTGGATATCTGTTTGACTATGCATTTGTGTTGATGATAGGTGTATTGTTATTTATGGTTTTGCTGATTTTAGTTTAGGCAGGTTAGGGGTAAATTTGTATTATGAATTTAGGAAATTATTTATTAAGTTTGATAATTTGGCTACCAATTGTTGGTGGCTTTGTTGTCTTAGCAACAAAAACTAAAGAGTTGAATGGAGATGCTGCACGCTGGGTTGCGTTAGTATTTAGCTGTTTAACTTTAGTGCTATGTGTGCCGCTAGTAACAGCTTTTGATTATGGTAGTTCTGCTATGCAGTTTCAGGAATCTGTTACGTGGTTCAAAGTTTTTGGTATGCATGATGTTTATTATGGACTTGGTGTTGGTGGCTTTTCAGTATTGTTTATAGTTTTGACATGTTTTGCGACATTAGTAATTGTGTTGGCTGCGTGGACATCAATTACGACTAAAATTAGGCAGTACATGGCAATATTTTTAATTACGTGTGGTCTAACAAATGGTGTTTTCTGTGCGACAGACTCGATATTGTTCTATGTCTTCTGGGAGGCACTACTTATTCCAACGTGTCTTGGTATTGGTATTTGGGGTGGTAAGAACAAAGCATATGCTGCTGTTAAATATTTCATGTATACCTTCTTTGGTTCGGTATTTTTGCTGGCTGCCATACTATATATACAGACAAAGGTAGCGGAGTCACCTTCTGATATTTTAGTAAGTGCTGATACTTATTCTATTCAGAACTTTATTGCTTGGGCAACACACTCTCAAGCATTAGCAAATGGTGTTAATTTTACCCTTACTGCACAGTGGCTTGTTTTTGGAGCATTTTTCTTGGCATTTGCAGTTAAAATTCCAATGTGGCCATTCCATTCGTGGTTGCCAGATGCTCACTCAGAGGCTCCTGCGGGTGGTTCTGTTATCCTTGCGGCTTTGATGCTTAAGTTAGGTGCATATGGTTTCTTGAGGTTTGCTATTCCTATGTTGTCAGAAGTTACGGCATCTTTAGAGTATGCTTTAATTATATTATCTTTGATCGCTATAGTATATGTTGGTATAGTTGCTGTAGCTCAAACAGATGTAAAAAGGCTGATCGCATACTCATCAATCTCACATATGGGGCTTGTTACTCTTGGTTTATTCTCAATCTTTATTTTAAAAAATGCAAACACGGTTCTAGGAACTACTCATGCACAGCTTGCTATTCAAGGTGCTGTATTTCAAATGATAGCCCATGCGTTTTCATCAGGGGGAATGTTTATAGGTATCGGTTATTTATATTTAAGAATGCATACAAGGCAGATTTCGGATTTTTCTGGTGTGGCTAAAACTATGCCTATATTTGCAACGTTTTTCTTACTTTTTTGTATGGCTAATGTTGGCCTACCTGGTACAAGTGGTTTTGTTGGAGAGTTTATGATTCTATTGGCAGTATTTCAATATTCTCCTTTAATAGCCTTGATTGCAGGTTTAACTCTGATAATAGCACCTATATATACACTATGGATGTATAAGAGAGTTTTCTTTGGAGAAGTCATATCTACGCAAGTAGCTAATCTTACAGATTTGAATAAGATGGAGTTGTTTGTATTTATATTGTTAGCGGTGCCGACTTTATTGTTTGGTTTCTATCCAGAGCCGATATTGCATCTTTCTGCTGCTGCATCGGCAAATATTGTTGGTTTATCTCTATAAGGTGGTGTTTTGATTATGAATTTATCAATACTTTACATATTACCGGAAATATTATTAGCTGTTGGTATTATTGCTATAATGTTTTCAGGATTATTCTTACATGGAAAAATAAGAAATATAAATTATATATTTTTCCAAGTATTCGCAGTGTTAGCTCTTATAGCAACATTTGCTAAAATCTACTTGCTTCAGTCAAGTGGATCTGTGTTTGAAGGACAGGTTGTATTTAGTGGTTTTGCTTATACCTTACAAATTACTATATTAGTTTTATCTCTGTTTGTTGCGTTGTACTCAAGAGACTATGTTAGAGATAGGAAAATATCTGATGGTGATTTTTATACCCTTTTAATGTTGTGTATATTAGGGGCGATGGTTCTAACAGCAGCACATAGTTTAATAACTATATATGTCGGTTTAGAACTTTTATCACTACCTTTGTATGCTTTAATAGCCATTTATAGAAATTCAGGTGAGGGCTTAGAAGCTGCCATTAAATACTTTGTATTAGGAGCGATTGCTTCAGCTCTTTTACTATTTGGTATGTCATTTGTTTATGGAATTACAGGTCAGCTAGATATTTCAGGAATAGCTCATGCTTTAGCACAGAATAACTTCACAGGTTTGGAGCAGAAATTTTTACTTGTTTGTTTAGTAATGATGATTGCAACATTCTTATTTAAGCTTGGAGCATTTCCATTTCATATGTGGCTACCTGATGTTTATCAGGGCGCACCAAATGCAGTAGCTAATATTGTTGCGACTATTCCTAAGGTAGCAGCTTTTGCTATGCTTGTGAATATTCTTTTTGTAGGCTTTCCTTCATTAAAAGACTCTTGGGTGTATTTATTTAAAGTAATTGGTATATTATCAATATTTTTTGGTAGTTTAGTTGCTTTATCACAAACTAATATAAAGAGGCTGCTTGGATACTCAACAGTTTCACAAATAGGTTTTGTACTTTTAGCTACAACATTAAATCCTCAAGGATATGCATTAACTACAGCAAGCTTCTATGTGATTGTTTATGTATTTACTGCCTTAGCAGCTTTTGGTGTGCTTACAACTATTAGTGTTGGTGGTTATGAAGTGCAAACTTTAAGAGATCTGAAAGGCTTTAATACAAAAAATTCTTGGTTGTCGTTTATTCTACTTATAGTTTTATTCTCAATGGCTGGTATTCCTCCATTTGGTGGTTTTATAGCTAAGCTATTTGTTGTGATGGGGTTAATAAATGATGGTAACTATATTTTAGCATGCTTTGTGTTGATGATGGCTGTGATAGCATCATTCTATTATGTTAGAGTTATTAAAACTATGTACTTTGATGAGCCTGAAAATGATCGTAAAGTAGAAGCGTCTTTATTAACTCTTGTTGCATTAAGTGTGAATGGCTTAGTTTTATTATTCTTAGGTATTATGCCTATGCTTCTTCTAGGTGTTCTTTCCCAGGTTACAGACGTTATATAAAGTTTAATCATTATTGCCTATTTATTTCATAACTTTTATACTTCTAATTAGAAATAATTAATTTTTTGTTGTTATGAAAGAAATTTTAGGTCCAGTAAATGATGTTATCAAAAATTCTAAAGAGAATATAGTTAACAAAAGTCTCAAGAGACTTGATGTTGTTAGTAGAGAAGAGTTTGAAACTCAAAAAAAGATATTGTTAAAAACAAGGCAAAAGCTTGAGCAGATAGAAGCAAAATTAGATACGCTTCTTGATGATAAAGGCTGATATGTCTTTAGCAATATTAAAAAGTAGAGCTCAGCTCGGTATTGAGGCTCCATCAGTATCTATAAAAGTTCATTTATCCAATGGGTTGCCAGGATTATCAATAGTTGGTCTACCTGAAGCAGCTGTTAAAGAAAGTAAAGATCGTGTCCGTAGTGCAATTATAAACTCGGGTTTTAATTTTCCAAATAAACGAATAACTATAAATCTTGCTCCTGCTGATTTGCTTAAAAGTAGCGGACGTTTCGATTTGCCAATAGCATTAGGTGTTTTATACGCTTCTAGACAAATTAATCCAACCAAAAAAATTGATGATTATAAGTTTGCTGGCGAATTATCTTTAAGTGGAAAACTTAGGAAAATATCTAGTGCTATCTCAATGGCAATAAAATGCGTACAGAATAATAAAAAACTTATTATTCCACTTCAAAATGAAAAGTAAATAGCTCTTGTAGAAGATATTCATGCGTACGCTTTAAATGATTTAAATCAAGTTGTTGATTTCTTATCTGGTGACATGGTCAAACAAAAAATTAAGTTTGAAACATATATTAGTTTTGATGGTTTGTATCAGGATCTAGAAGATATTAAAGGGCAGTACCAGGCTAAACGAGCCTTGGAGATAGCTGCTGTAGGTGGGCACAATATTCTTTTAGTGGGTCCTCCGGGTACAGGTAAGACAATGTTGGCTAGTAGGTTAAACTCTATTTTGCCACCACTAGACAAGAAAGAGGCTCTATCATCAGCTATGATTGCCTCAATTAAAGGTGAATCAGGTATTGCAGAGAGTTTTTATAAAAGACCATTTAGGCATCCTCACCATACCTCTTCAGGAGTATCTCTAGTTGGAGGGGGTAGCAATCTGATCTACCCCGTCAATTTGTGACAGTTTACTACTTCATTTTCCATTATATATTCAAATTGATATGGAGTCATATAATTTATTGTAGAATGTCTCCTTTTTGTATTATAGTAAGCTTCAATATATTCAAATATTGATAGTTTAGCTTCTTCTCTAGTTTTATAGCTTTCATCATGTACTAACTCTACTTTTAAAGTTCCAAAGAAACTTTCACAAGCAGCATTATCGTAACAGCATCCTTTAGAGCTCATACTTGATAGTAGCCAGTGTTCTTTAATAATGTCTTGATATTGTTTGCTACAGTACTGTGACCCTTTATCAGAGTGTATAATCACACAAAGATACAGCCACCCCTCTTGTGTAGGTACATAAGTTATATCTGTAACCCACCTATGATTTACAGATAAAGCAGTGAAGTTTTGTTCTAATAAATTATCAGAAACATGTTTGTTGTGGTTAGAATCTATAGTTTTCTTATGCTTACGAGCCGCTTTAGCATGTAAACCAAGTAATTTCATACGTTTAGATACTCTAGGTTGAGTAACTTTCCAACCCATATCTTTAAGCTCTTTGTATATCCTAACACTTCCATATCTAGATTTATGTTCATTAAAATAGCATCATCTAGTTCAGCATTGCCTTTTACCTATAGGTTTATGAATCCATCTGTAATATGAAGATGTGCTCACATTCAAAGATTTACATAGTGTTGTTACTGGCATAACTTTATAATGCTCCTTAATAAAGGCGTACCTTACAGATTTTGCTTTGCAAAGTACGCTGTGCCTTTTTTAGTATTTCACGCTCTGTTTCTGCCTGTTTGAGTTTTTTCTTCAAATCAGTATTTTCAAAAGATAGTTGCTGGTACTGCGTTTTATAATCTATCTTTATTTCTTTCTGAGGGTTTGACATGGCTTTGGATATCCAACTGCAAATGGTTTTATATTTAACCCCTAAATTATCTGCTATTTCTCGTCTATTTGCATCTGGTTGTAAACATAATTTAACAGCTTCATCTTTAAACTCTTTTGTATATCTCATCTTGTCTCCTTTTCTTAACACCTAAGTGTCCCAAATAGGAGGGTATGATCAGTTAATAAAGTCGCTATACAAGAAGCAATAAGTTATAGAAAAATGGACAAATTTATTAAGTAGCTTTAGAATAATAACATTATGAAATAACTAAAGTAGTCTGAAGTAAAAATTGCTCTATTTTTAAACTACTTTATTTTCTATAATTATTATCATGAATATAATTGAACGCTAGTTAGCGTTTTTGGAACGAAAAGGTACTATTTTATGAGAGAGCTTTTTTTAGATGCATTTGGTGAAAAGAAATTAGACAAGCCTCCTATATGGATTATGCGCCAAGCAGGTAGATATTTACCTGAGTATAGAGCAGTTAGGTTAAAGTTTGAGAACTTTATGGATATGTGTCGTGATGCTGAAGCTTGTTGCGAAGTAGCGCTTCATCCATTAGATCGGTATGATCTTGATGCTGCTATCGTTTTTTCAGATATTTTAACAATTCCTGAAGTGATGGGAATGGATCTTAAGTTTATTAAAGGTGTTGGACCAGTATTTTCGGATCCTATCGAATTTGAGAAGGATCTAGATAAACTAAAATCTGTGGAAGAGAGTGTTGGAGGTTTAGAATATGTTTATAATGCTGTTAAAACTACTAAATCAGCAATAAAAGTGCCTTTGATAGGTTTTACAGGTAGTCCATGGACTTTAGCTGCGTATATGATTGAGGGTTCAGGATCAAAACAGTTTAATAAGTTACGAAAAATGATGTATTCAAATTCTGAATTAATGCATACTTTACTGCATAAATTAGCTGATATAACAGTTATATACTTACTTGAGCAGGTTAAGTCAGGAGCTAACTCTTTAATGATTTTTGATACGTGGGGGGGAATTCTACCATTGGAGCAGTATAAAGCATTTTCTTTAAAATATATGGAGTGTATTGCTAAAAGAGTTAAGCAAAGTGTAGATGTTCCAATTGTGTTTTTTACTAAAGGTGGCGCAAACTTTTTTGGTGAGTTAAAAGATAAGTCTTGTGACGGTGTAGGTGTTGACTGGAATATGACTATAAAGCAGGCCCGTCACAGAGTTGGTGTAGGCAAAGTTCTTCAAGGTAACTTTGATCCTGCTTTTCTTTATGGGAGTTCAGATAGTATTAGGCAAACAGTTAAGAAACATATGGAGTTTATTCAATCAGATAGATTAAATAACTATATTGTGAATCTCGGTCATGGTATTTATCCTGATATAGATCCTGATAATGTTAAAGTAATGGTAGATGCTATCAGAGAATTTAGTGTTTAGGAAAAACTTAATTACAATAAAGATTTATTAAAAGTCTTGACATAGTCGAAAACACTGTTATTATATACAGCTATAGACGCGGGGTGGAGCAGCTTGGTAGCTCGTCGGGCTCATAACCCGAAGGTCGTTGGTTCAAATCCAGCCCCCGCTACCAATCATGAATTTTTTATAAAGGCCCTTTAAGGGCCTTTTTGATATCTGGAGATATGAAAGATCTAAGGGGTGAAAATGTTACTAGATAATTTATATGATATAGTAGAACCCATCGCGGCTGACTTAGGCTATATTTTATGGGGGATAGAGGTTGTAGTAGGAAGTGGCAAAGTTACTATACGTATCTTTATTGATCATGAGGGTGGCGTTTCTGTTGATGATTGTCAGACTATTAGTAAAGAAGTTAGTACAATGTTTGATGTTGAGGATCCTGTATCTGGAGAATATGTCTTAGAAGTATCTTCTCCAGGCATGAATCGCCAGATTTTCAATATAACTCAGGCACAAGCACTGGTAGGTTTCAATGTGAAAGCTGTTACTTTAGCACCTGTTGAATTACAGACAAAGTTCAAGGGCTTGCTAAAAAAAGTTGATGGTAATAATGTTATTCTAGAGCTAGAGAATAGCAAAGAGGTGAGCTTTGATTTTGATGAGCTTAAAAGGTTAAGAGTGTCACCAGATTTTAGTTAGATAGAAGGAATTAGATATGAGCAAAGAATTATTGTTAGTATTAGAAACTGTAGCTAATGAAAAAGATATTTCAAAGGATCTTTTATTTGAGGCTATGGAAGAGGCTTTGGCTATTGTAACTAAAAAAGAACTTGATGAGCAAATGAATATAGAAGTTACTATTGATAGGGTAACAGGAGATTTTACAGCGAATAGAGTTTGGCATATTGTTTCTGAAGATGAAGATTTAATAGATTATTCAAAGGAGCTCTATGAAGATGTTGCTCAAGAGAAAGGCTATAATGTTAAAGCTGGTGATGTGATTCGTGAGCCAGTAGAAGTTAAAGAATATGGTCGTATAGCAGCGACAATGGCGAAACAAATTTTGATGAAAAAAATCAAAAACTTTGAGAAAGAAAAAACAGCAAAAATTTATCAAGGTAAAATCGGTGATATTGTTTATGGTGAAGTTAAAAGAGCAACATATGAAATATTGATTATTGACCTTGGTAGCAATGCTGAAGGTATCTTGCTTAAGAAAGATCTTATCGCTAGAGAAAGATTCCGTGTTGGTGATAAAATTAGAGTGTGCGTAGAAAGCGTTGAGCAGGATGAGTTTGGCAAACCAAACACTGTGATGCTAAGTAGAGCAAGTAATACAATGCTAAAAGCATTATTTAAATTAGAAGTTCCAGAAGTGGAAGAAGAGCTTATAAATATAGTAAGTGTTGTTCGTGAGCCAGGTTTTAGATCTAAGGTAACAGTTAAAAGTAATGATAAGAGAATTGATCCTTGTGGTGCATGTGTAGGTGTTAGAGGCTCAAGGATTCATTCGATAATGAATGAATTAAATGGTGAGAAAGTTGACGTTATTCTTTGGGATGAGGATGCTGTACAGTATGCAATTAACTCTTTATCTCCTGTAGATTCTGAGGACATATTAGAAGTTAATGTTGATGAAGAGTCAAATGCAATGGATATTGTTGTTAAGCAGGAAAGTTTATCTAAGGCAATTGGAAAAAATGGTGTTAATGTAAGATTAGCTAGTGCTCTTATTGGTTGGAGAATAAATGTTCTATCTGATACTGAGCAAGAAGAAAAGCAAATATCTATAGTAGAGAAGTTTGTTGAAGTCTTAGATATAGATCATGATTTTGCTTTAGTATTGATAGAGGAAGGCATAGAGACTCTTGAAGATTTGGCTTATTTGGATAGAGATGAACTTTTAGAGATTGAAGGCTTTGGTGAAGATGTTGTTGATGAACTTCAAGAAAGAGCTAAAGCAGCAGTTTTATCAGAAGCTTTAGGCGATGGTGAGCCAGCGGAAGACTTACTAAATATGCAAGGAATGAATCAAGATTTAGCAAATCAACTAGCTCAGAATAATATAGTTACTATGGAAAATCTAGCAGAATTATCAGTTGATGAGCTACTTGATATTGTGGTTATGGATGAAGAACAAGCAACAGATTTAATTATGCAAGCTAGAGCTCCTTGGTTTGAATAGGAAAGTACACGTATAATATAGAGTACAAGGGAGAGGAAAATGGCAGATATTACAGTTGGGCAATTGGCACAACAAACCAACAAAGATGTAGATACATTACTAAAACAACTTGAGTCTTTTGGTATATCTAAATCTAATGAAAAAGATACACTTACATCTGATGAGATGAAGACACTTTTAGCAAAAATTAACAGTGCAAAAAGCCCATCAACTAGAAAAAAAGTAACAACTATGCAGCTTGATGGTAAGCATAAAATAAATGTTTCAGTTAAGCGCAAAAGACGTGTTGCTAAAAGAGTCGAAGATGTTAAACCAGTTGCTCTGGATAGTGGTGCACAAGCTCAAGAACAATCTGTTAATGATGCTCAGCCTGTGACTGAATTCAAAAAAGAACAAGCTTTAGCTCCAGTAGAAAAGAGATTTGAGAAAGAAGTTAAGACTGTTGCGACACAAGAGTTTAAAGCATCTACTGTAAAAAGTAGTGGTTTTAAGATAACGTCAATGCCTGAGGTAGTCTCGAAGGCAAACAACCAAGAAGAGAATACTTCTAAAGCAGATGATGCTAATAGTAAACAATTAAAGAAAAAACCTGTAAAGAAAGCTTTTTCTGAATCTACTAGTAATACTAAGTATAAGAGAGAAGAAGAAGAAAAAAAATCTAAAGCTAAGAAAACTAGTGGTAAAGGATTTAAAAAAGCTAATCCTAGACAGTTATCTCAGCTTACAGGTGATTTAGACTCATTTGATGGGTTTAGCTCTAGAAAAGGTAAGGTTAAACCTTCAAAAGTTAAAAGGCAAGAATTCACAAAACCTGTTGAAAATACAGTAAAAACTGTAGAAATATATGAGGGAGTCACTGTTAGTGACCTGGCACAGAAGATGGCTGTTAAAGGTGCTGAAGTTGTTAAAATATTATTTAATATGGGCGTAATGGCAACTATTAATCAGTCTTTAGATCAAGATACAGCGATTTTAATAGTTGAGGAAATGGGCCATAAATATACTCTACATAATGAAAATGCTTTAGAAGAAGCTATTACAACAGTTGATAGAAGTGGTCATGAACAAATTTCAAGAGCGCCAGTAGTTACTATTATGGGTCATGTTGACCATGGTAAGACATCTTTACTTGATTATATTCGTAATGCTAGGGTTGTTGATGGTGAGGCAGGTGGTATAACACAGCATATTGGAGCATATTCTGTAAAAACTAAGAAAGGATCTTTAACCTTTTTAGATACTCCTGGGCATGAAGCTTTTACCTCTATGCGTGCTAGAGGTGCTAAGAGTACGGATATTGTAATTCTAGTTGTAGCTGCAGATGATGGCGTAATGCCACAGACTGAAGAAGCTATTCAACATGCTAAAGCTGCTAAAGTTCCAATAGTTGTAGCTGTAAATAAAATAGATAAAGATGATGCTGATCCAGACAAGGTTATTGGAGAGTTAGCTCAGAGAAATGTTATCCCAGAATCTTGGGGTGGTGATGTGATGTTTGCCAATGTTTCTGCAAAAACAGGAGAAGGTGTTTCTGGGCTTTTAGATGCTGTGTTATTACAATCTGAGGTGCTTGAATTGGAAGCTTTTGCTGATGGTAATGCTGAAGGAGTTGTTGTTGAGTCTCGTTTAGAAAAAGGGCGTGGTCCGGTTGCAACTGCATTAGTTCAGAATGGTAAGCTTAAGCAAGGCGATATAATTCTTTGTGGTAAGGAGTATGGACGTGTTAGGGCTATGTATAATGATCTTGGTAGTCAAATCGAGATAGCAGGACCTTCTACTCCAGTTGAGATACTTGGCTTGTCAGGTGTTCCAGCAGCTGGAGATGAGATGATTGTTGTTGAGAATGATAAGAAGGCAAAAGAAGTTGCAACACAAAGGGCTCAAAAACAAAAAGAAGCTAAAATTGCTCAAGAACAAGCTCTTAAGTTATCTAATATGTTTAATAACATGGGTAAAGATGGAGAACAACAAATACTTAAAATTATTCTTAAAGGTGATGTCCAAGGTTCTGTAGAGGCTATTAGAGAGTCATTGAATAAGCTTTCAACAGAGGACGTTAAGGTTGATATTATTGCTGGTGGTATCGGTGGAATTACCTCATCTGATGTTACTTTGGCAGTTGCTTCAACAGCTGTTATTGTTGGTTTTAATGTTCGTGCTGATGGTGCAGCTAAGAAGTTAGCTGAGAGTGATGGTGTTGAGCTTCGTTATTATAATATTATTTATGACTTAATAGATGATGTTAAGAAAGCGATGACGGGTCTGTTATCTCCAGAGATGAAAGAGCAAATTATTGGTATTGCTGAAGTTAGAGAGGTTTATAGATCATCTAAGTTTGGTTCAATCGCAGGTTGTATGGTTATTGAAGGAACTGTAAAAAGAACTAATCCTATCCGTGTACTAAGAGATAGTGTTGTTATTTATGAAGGAAGCCTTGAATCACTGAAAAGATTCAAAGATGATACAGCAGAGGTCAAAAAAGGCATGGAATGTGGTATCGGTGTGAAAAACTATAATGATGTCCACGCAGGTGATCAAATAGAGGTATTTGAGGTTATTGAAGTAGCTAAGGAGCTATAAGTATTATGGCTGCAGAAGGTAGAGTACAAAGAGTAGCAAGTGAATTACAGAAGGTGATATCATTATTGCTACGTACTAAAATAAAAGATCCTAAACTTGCTACGGCAACTATAACAGAAATAGATCTTTCTAGAGATTTGTCGTATGCAAAAGTTTACTATACTTGCATTGTTGCTGAAGATGGTGAGTATATTTCAAAAGCTTTTGATAAATCAAAAGGTTTCTTCAGGTCATCAATAGCAAAATCTTTAAATCTAAGAATAGTGCCGAATCTTAAATTTATCTATGATAAATCACTAGATTACGGTATGGAAATGGAAGATAAAATACAAAAAGCTTTAGATGCAGATTCTAAGATAATCAAGAAAGATGATAAGTCTCTTGAAGATAATTATAAAGATAGCAGTAAAGAAAATAAAGCTGAAAAATTGAGGTAGATTTTCTATGAGCAAACTTACTGCTATTAGAGGGTTTAATGATACATTGCCTGAGCAAAGCCACAAGTGGCAGTTTTTAGAATCTAAAATAAAATCCATTCTTAATAATTATAATTATGATGAAGTTAGGCTTCCAATTCTAGAAAAGAGTGAACTTTTTCATAGAAGTGTTGGTGAAACATCTGATATTGTTTCAAAAGAGACATATGATTTTTTTGATAGAAATGGGGATGGTCTGACTTTACGTCCAGAAGGAACTGCTGGGTGTGTAAGAATGGTTATAGAAAATAGCTTAGCCAATAGAGGACAAACCCAGAAGCTCTGGTATTGTGGACCAATGTTTCGTTATGAGCGCCCACAGAAAGGGCGCTATCGTCAGTTTTACCAGCTAGGTGTTGAAGCTTATGGCTTTGATTCGATCGGTATTGATTTAGAAATTATTTCTGTGGCATGGAACTTATTTAAAGAGTTGGATATTTCAGGGCATGTTACACTAGAGTTAAATAGTTTAGGCTCTAATACTAATAGACAAGAGTATGTTAAAGCGCTATTGAAATATTTAGAGACATATCACAATGAGTTAGATGAAGACTCTATTAAAAAGTTAAACAAAAACCCTTTGAGAATATTAGATTCAAAAATATCAAAAATTCAAGAAATTCTTGAGAATGCTCCAAAACTAATAGACTTTATCGATGATGAATTAAAGCTAAGATTTGAGCAGACTTGTGAATATCTTGATGCAATAGGGGTTAAATATGTGGTCAACTATAACCTTGTAAGAGGTTTAGACTATTATAGTGGATTAGTTTTTGAATGGACGACTGATAAGCTGGGCGCACAAAGTGCCATTTGTGCTGGAGGGAGATACGATAGTCTAATAGAAACTCTTGGTGGTCAAAAGGCTGGATCGATAGGTTTTGCTATTGGTATGGAACGTTTGCTATTACTTTTAGAGGAGCTTGGTAAACTATCAATCAAAAAAGATGTTTGCGATGTTTTCTTTGTGTTAGATAAAGAACAATTACATAAATCTTTCACAATAGTTGAAAATGTTAGGGCTGCTCTTCCTTGTTTAAGAATTTGTATGGATCTTAAGAGTGGTGGTTTTAAATCACAATTTAAAAAAGCTGACAAATCAGGTGCAAAAATTGCTGTAATAATTGGTTATGATGAATTCCAAAATGGAGTTGCTAGTATTAAGTATCTTCAACAAGAGCATCCTCAGAAACAAGTTTTATTGAGTGAGCTGGTAAATTTTTTAGAAAGATAGGGGTATGAAATTAAAATTACATAATATAAAAGGTTATGCTTGGATTGTTGTCGTTCTAAGTTCATTCTTGTTGATAGACAAGTATATAATGAATGTCTCTCCTAGTTTAATTGCTAATGATTTGATGAGTAGTTTTTCAATAGATGCTACTGAAATGAGTGCAATGGTTTCATTGTTTTTATGGTCTGTGGTGTTTTGTCAGTTTTTTATAGCTGGACCAATTGTTGATAGATTGGGGTTTAGAAAGGTTAGCTTCTTTTCTTTGATCTTATCTGCTGTTGGGTTATTACTGTTTGTTTTATCAGCAGATATTCATAGCTTTGTTCTAGGTTGCGTCTCAAGATTAATTATTGGTATTGGAGCATCTTTTGCAACAGTGGGATATATAAAAGCAGCAGCAGTATGGTTCAGTCCACGTAAATTTGCATTTGTTTGTAGTTTTCTTATGACGGCTGCAATGACTGGAGCATTATTAGGACAGGTCCCTTTAGCGTATCTTATAGAGCTAACAGGATCATGGCATACAGCTTTAGAGAGTTATGCTTGTTTTAGTGTTGTTATGGCGCTGCTTTATTTGGCTTTAGTCAGAGATTATAATCCCTATGCATTACATGTAAATGAAAAAACAACTGACTCAGGAACCCTGGCAAGTATAAAGAAAGTATTATTAAATAAAAATAATTGGTATCTTACTTTATATACAGGCTTAACTTTTACAACAATAGATGTCTTTGGTGGAATTTGGGGTAATAATTATTTTAGAGAGTTATATGGAATAACTTCAAAAGATGCATCATTTATTGTATCTATGATGTTCTTAGGTCTTGCAATAGGCTCTCCAGTTATAGGGAAGCTTTCTGAAAAGTTTGATAACAGGATAGGAATAATGGTTGTGTTTCATATTATTGCAACTATTTCATTGGCAGCTGTTTTACAGTTTAAACTTACACCAGCTTTTTCTGGGATTTTATTGTTTACATTTGGCTTTTGTCTGGGTGTTTATATGTTGGCTTTTGCTATAGGTAATAGAATTAATCCTATAGTTGTAGCAGCAACAGTTGCAGCTCTTATCAATACGGGAGAGCCATTGCTTGGAGCATTATTTGATCCTCTTATCGGACATATGCTAGATATGACATGGACAGGTCAATATATTGATGTTAATAATAGTATTACTAATGTAGTTTCAAAAGGCGCACATAGGTACTTTGGAGTCGAAGCTTATCATAATGCCTTCTTGATATTAGTTTTAAGTATGATTGTGTCATTTTTCTTATTAATTTTAGTTAAAGATAGAGAAGTTAAGTGAAAAAATGAATCTTAAAGAAATATATTTTGAAAAAGTTAAGAAGCTTAATTTAAAAGCAGACTCTTTACAAATTGAGGCTGTAGAAAGTTTACAAGAGATAGTTGATCAACTACTTTCGAAAAAGGTCTCAAAAATTAGATTATTTACTAAACCTATCTATCCATTTATTAATGGATTGTATATGTGGGGAGGTGTTGGTAGAGGTAAAACATTTATTATGGATATTTTCTATAATAACTTACCTATAGAGAAGAAAAAACGTCAGCATTTTTCGCATTTTATGAAAAGCATTCATTCACAACTGAAAAAGTATCAAGGTAAAAAAAATCCTATATCAAAAGTGGCTTACGATATGGCTAAAGAAATGCAAATAATATGCTTTGATGAATTTTTTGTTGAAGATATTGCTGATGCAATGATACTAGGGGGTGTTTTTACAGAACTGTTTAAGCTGGGAGTAGTCTTAGTAGCAACTTCTAATATAGAGCCAGAAAAATTATATCGCAATGGCTTACAAAGAGAGCTATTTTTGCCAGCGATTGATATTTTGGTTGAACATGTTAATATTCTAAATTTAGATTCTGGTATAGATTATCGCTTTCGTTTGCCCACAGATTATATGAATTATTTATATCCATATAATGAGCAAAATCGGAAGAACTTTTTTGATAGATTCTTTATAAGAAACAAGCATTTTGATAAAGATTCTAAAATAGAGGTTTTAGGAAGAAGTATTTCTACACTGCTTTTAAGTAATAGTGATGTTTGTTTTGACTTTAAGGTTATCTGTGGTAACGGTAGAAGTTCGCAAGACTATATAGATATTTGTGAGAGGTTTGAGCAAATATTTATATATAATTTGGTTGGTTTTGATGAGTATAATGAAGATATGGCGAGACGTTTCATTGCTATTATAGATGAGCTTTATGACCAAAATAAAAAAGTCATAATTTTGGCTAATTATGATTTTAAAGATATGTATAAAGGTGAGAGACTAAAATTTGAGTTTCAACGAACAGTGAGTCGACTTAACGATATGCAAAATCCAAGATTTGGAGCATTAGATGAATAAGGTTCAGTTTCTTGAGGTTTCTGAAGATGTTAATAGTCAACGTATAGATAATTTTTTAATAGGGCAATTTTCAAGGTTGCCTAGGTCTTTAATTTATCGCTGGATTCGAAAAGGAGAGTTACGAGTAAATAAAAAAAGAGTGAAACAAACATCACGAGTTAGTGCTGGAGATATTGTTCGAGTACCTCCATTTAGTCTTGAAGAAGATCAAAAACAAATAAGAATATCACAATCGCATCTTGATTTTCTTGAACAACAAATACTCTATGAAAATGACGATTATATGGTTGTAGATAAGCCATCAGGAATGGCAGTACATGGAGGGTCTGGAGTAAGTTCAGGGTTAGTAGAGCGCTTAAGACAGTTACGACCAAAGGCTAAACGTTTAGATTTGGTTCACAGGTTAGATAAGGAAACTTCTGGCTGTGTCATCTTAGCTAAAAAGCACAGTTCACTGGTTTACTTTTTTGATTTATTTAAACAGAGAAAGGTTAATAAAGTTTATTATGCTATAGTACACGGTAACTGGAATAAAACTATTAAAGAAATAGATTTACCATTAAAAAGAACAGAAACTATGGATGGTCAGAGGCTTGTTAAAGTTGATAGGAAAGAAGGCAAGAAAGCTTTTACAAAAATTATATCTGTCAAATATTTAGGTGATTATAGTTTACTTGAGATTAAATTAGAAACCGGACGAACTCATCAGATTAGAGTGCACACAAAATCTGTAGGTAATCCTATTGTTGCAGATAAAAAATATGGCTTTACCAATAAAGATGAGCAATTACTTAATAAAGGTGTTGATAAACTATTGTTGCATGCAGGTAGATTAGAGTTTTTTGATGAAAAACAACAAAAGAAAATATCTATAACTGCTGAACTAGATAGAAAATTTGATAGATTTTTATTAAATTAGGCTTTAGTATCTTTAATCATGATTAAAATTATTAGTGATGCAATCATACTAACAACAAGTGTTGTAAAAGCAAAGTGGTAAGAGCTTAGATCAAAGTATTTGATATCTACTGAACTTGTGTGTTGAGAGACTATTTCACCTGCTTTATTAATATATTTACCAGTCCAAGACAAGTCTAAGAAATATCCTATTAGTGGATCAAATATAGCTCCTAGAATAGGTTCTCCAGTATTTATAAAAGCAGCAACTGTGGCAGTTATTATGATTGGATTGATACGGTTGCCTATAGCAAATGAAAGCATATAAATTCCCAGACATAAGCCAAAAATAAATAGCAATATTGCTGATATTGTAGCACTAGTTTTTGCTAGCAAAACAAAACTGATGGCTATAGTACCTATTATATGAAAAAATATCATTACACCTTTTCGACTATTAAGAGTTTCAGATAGCTTACCAATGATAGGGGATCCTATAGCCATACCAATAAATATCATTGATATTATGCTAGCAGCTTCTTCTTTAGAAATGTGATAAGCCTCACGAAAATATGCATTGCCCCAAAACCCTGCAAATGCATCAACAGCTGTAAAACTAAGTCCAACATAAAATGTTAAAAGCCAATTGTTCTTGTTTTTAACAACTTCTTTTAGGGCATCTATAGTCTTTAGCTGGTTGTTAGGGGAGTTAGCATTAGGTTGTTTGGGGTTAAAATCACGGACAATAATATAATATACAACACCCATTAGTAAACTAGCTACAGAAAATAGTAGCATAGCCATTTTCCAGTCACCGCAAAGACTAATTAAATATGCTAGAGGGGCTTGAGCGCATAATGCTCCAATCATTGCGGCAGTGGCTAAGAAACTCGCTGCAAAAGCAAATTTACGAGGTTTAAACCATACTGAAACGGCTTTAAGGTAAGATATTGTAGCAAAAGAAACACCTAATCCTGTAATTATTCTAGCGATATATGCCATGCTAAGACTACCAATATTTGCTGCAACTACAAACAATATAACTCCAATAGCTGAGATGATTATTGAGATAGGGCTAATTAATCTAAAACCAAATTTATCAATAATTGGCCCAGCTAGAAAAAGTTGACAAATAATAATGGACCAGAAAAAAGCAGAGCCTAAAGCACCTGTTTCTGTGGCATTTGTACCAAAATTTGCCATCATGTTATCTGTAATAAGGCTTGGAAAAACCTGCATGACATATTTGTCAAACAACAAAAAAGAACTTAGTATAATTATTATCCAAGCATAGCCTCGTATGTTGTGTATTTTTTGCTCCATAAATCTATTATTGTATTATCAAGATATAAGTATAAGCTTTAATTTTAAGCTTGAAAGCATACTAATTCAAGATAAAAGCTTTTCTTTTCTAATATAATATTTTTTGTTATGATAAGGAATGATTTTTATTAACTGATGTATATGTTTATGCTAGCAAACATAAAGATTGATGCTAAAAAGTTTGTATTGATGCAAGTAACCTTAGTTCTGATTGGCTATATTGTTACACTTACATTTTTTAATTATCCATATGCAAATTCTTTTTTTATGGGAGCTATAACTATGTTTATTGCTAATTTTGTATTTTTTGGTAGACTTTTTATCAGCAAACAGTTCTCTCCTGGTGTTGAGATTGCTGTTTTTTATTTAAGTGAGTTACTTAAGCTAAGTATAGTAGTAGTCATAACTATAATGTTAGCCATTTATGTAAAACCGAAATTATTTTCTTACATTTCTGGATTAGTTTTGTTACAATTAGTGGCGTGTTTTGTGCCTATCTTGTTTAAGAAGACCAGATAGGATTATTTTTGTGGTTTGAAATAAAAATATAATACTTTTAGAGTAATATTTAATTTATATTGGTGGAAAGTTTAATGGCAAATACAGAGGCAGGCTCTCAAATAGCTACTGAATATGTTCAGCATCATTTGCATCATTGGCAAATAAGCTTAGGAAAAGGTTCTTTCTGGCAGCTTAACGTTGATTCGCTTCTAGTAAGCGGAATCTTAGGTGTTGTTTTTATTCTTGTGATGTTCTTGGTAGCGAGAAGAGTTCATTCTGGTGTACCTGGTAAACTTCAAAATATAGTTGAGGCTATATGGGAATGGATGGATGGATTAGTTGCCGAAAACTATCATCATAAAAGAGATTTTGTAACCCCTTTAGCTCTTACAATATTTGTCTGGGTTGTTTTAATGAATCTCATGGATCTTTTACCTGCAGACCTTTTTGGTTGGATCCTCAGTTTTTTTGCAGGAGGTCATGAGCCTTATTTTAGGGTTGTTCCTACAGCTGATCCAAATGTGACATTTGCTATGTCTATAGCAGTATTTTTCTTGGTTGTCTTTTATAACCTTAAAGCAAAAGGGTTTGGGTTGTTTAAAGAAATTTTAAGTGCGCCTTTCGGTATTTGGTTATTTCCGCTAAATATATTTTTTAGATTAGTTGATGAGATTGTTAAACCAGTTTCTTTATCACTGCGTTTGTTCGGTAATATTTTTGCCGGTGAACTTATCTTTATCCTTATAGCTTTGTTACCTTGGTGGTTCCAGTGGATGTTAGGTGGAGTGTGGGCTATATTCCATATATTAATAGTTTTGATACAGGCATTTGTATTTATGATGCTAACTGTGGTGTATTTGAATATGGCTCAAGAAGCCCATTAGTTTTAGTTAACTTTAAAAAATAAATCTTTAGAAAAAACAGGAGAAATGAAAAATGAATATGTCTTTACAAGTATTAGGGAATTTAAATGGCTTGACTGCAATTGCAGTTGCTTTGTTGATTTCTTTACCTGCATTAGGAACAGCTATTGGTTTTGGTGTTCTTGGTGGTAAGTATCTTGAAGGCGTTGCTCGTCAGCCTGAGCTAGGAGGTATGTTGCTTGGTCGTATGTTTATTGTTGCTGCTTTTGTGGATGCGTTTGCTGCAATCTCAATAGCTATTGGCTTTTTAGTTCTTTATGCAAACCCTCTAGCAATCTCTGGTTTAGCAGAGGCTGCTCAAAAAGTAGTTGGTGCATAGATAAAATTATAAAATCATGAATTTCATTATCTAAAGGATAAGTAGATGGATATTAATATAACCCTAATAGGCCAAATGATAACATTTGCAATCTTTGTTGGTTTTACAATGAAGTTTGTATGGCCACCACTGCGCAAAGCTTTAGACGAGCGTAGAGAGAAGATAGCTGAAGGTTTAGCTTCTGCTGATAGGGCATCTAGAGAATTAGAAGTTGCTAAAAGAAAATCAGCTGAAGTTTTGCGTGAAGCAAAAGCAAAGGCCACTGAAATAGTCGAGAATGCTTATGTTAGGGCACATAAGGTTGATGAACAAGCAAAAGAAGAAGCTATTGCAGCAGCTGATAAAATTAAGAGTATGGCTATGGCTGAGATTGAGCAAGAAAAAATTAAGGCTAGAGAAGAACTTAAAGAAGAACTTGTTGGCTTAGCTATGGCTGGTGCTAGTAAGATCATATCAGCAAAAGTTGATCAAAAAGCTAGTTATAAGATTTTAAAAGATTTTGTAGAGAAGGTATAATTTTAATAAGGTAGACACATGGTAAATCTAAGTGTGATTGCGAAACCATATGCAAAAGCTGCATTTGAGTTTGCAAATGAAAATAATCTACTACAAGAATGGTCTAAGTCACTCAAGTTATTTGCTGAGTTAGTTAAGGATAGTTCTATTTCAGAGGTTATATCCAGTCCTGTTTTTTCGCAAATAGAAATTGTACATGAGTTAGAAAATCAATTAGATGAAAATTTTTTTAACTTTCTTAACTTAATAGCTGAGAATAAAAAATTATCTGTTTTGCCAGAAGTAGCGGAGCAGTTTGAAGCTATTAAAAATATTCATAACAATACTAAAACAGCAAATGTTACTTTAGCATATGAAGCTGATGAAGATTTGTTAGTTAATTTAAAAGAAAGTATAGAAAAAAGATTTGAATGCTCTATAGATGTTAAAGTAGATATCGATCCTTCAATAATTGGTGGAGCGATAATTAAGGTTGGCGATACAGTTATTGATAGTTCTGTATCTGGTCGTTTAGAGAATTTAAAAAATATTTTGTTATCATAAATTATAGGAAGTGAGCTTATGCAATTAAGTCCATCAGAAATAAGTGGTTTAATAAAACAAAGAATTGAAAAGTTCGATAATGCTATCGAGCTTAAGTTAGAAGGAACGATCGTTAGTGTAGCTGACGGTATTGTTACTATATATGGTCTGAATGATGTAACTGCTGGTGAGATGATTAAATTACCAGGAGATGTTTACGGTCTTGCTCTTAACTTAAATACTGACTCTGTTGGATCAGTTGTATTAGGTGAGTATGATCATATCAAAGAGGGTGACAAAGCATACTGTACAGGTAGAATATTAGAAGTACCTGTTGGAGAAGCTCTACTTGGAAGAGTTGTAGATGCTTTAGGTAACCCTATTGATGGGAAAGGTGAAATAGAGACTGACCATTCATCTCCAATCGAGAAGATTGCTCCAGGGGTTATTTGGAGAAAGTCTGTAGATCAAGCTTTACAAACTGGTATTAAATCAATTGACTCTATGGTTCCAATTGGAAGAGGTCAAAGAGAGCTTATTATTGGTGATAGGCAGATTGGTAAGACAGCCATTGCTATTGATACAATTATCAACCAAAAAGGATCTGGTGTTAAGTGTATTTATGTAGCTATTGGTCAAAAGGCTTCATCAATCGCTAATATAGTTAGACAGTTAGAGGAGCATGGAGCTATGGAGCATACTATTATTGTTGCTGCGACAGCTTCAGATTCTGCTGCATTACAATATATCGCACCTTATGCTGGTTGTTCTATGGGTGAATATTTTAGAGATCTTGGAGAAGATGCTCTTATTATCTATGACGATTTAACTAAGCAAGCTTGGGCTTATAGGCAAATTTCGCTATTATTGAGAAGACCTCCAGGACGTGAAGCATATCCAGGTGATGTTTTCTATCTTCATTCAAGACTTTTAGAAAGAGCTGCTAGAGTGAACGAAGAATATGTTGAGAAATTTACCGAAGGCAGAGTAAAGGGTAAAACGGGTTCTTTAACTGCATTACCTATTATTGAAACTCAAGCGGGTGATATATCAGCATTTGTACCTACAAATGTAATCTCTATTACTGACGGCCAGATATTCTTAGAGACAGATTTGTTTAATTCAGGCTTAAGACCTGCGATTAATCCAGGTAATTCTGTATCTCGTGTTGGTGGTGCAGCACAGACTAAAATTATCAAGAAATTAGGTGGTGGTATTCGTCTGGCTTTAGCTCAATTTAGAGAGTTAGAAGCATTTTCTCAGTTTGCTTCTGACTTGGATGAAGCAACAAGAGCCCAGTTAAGTAGAGGTCAAAGAGTAACTGAACTTCTAAAACAGAAGCAGTTCTCTACACTATCTATTGCATTAATGGCTTTATCATTATATGCAGTTGATAATGGCTATTTAGATAGCTTAGGAGTTTCAGAAGTTATACCTTTTGAAGCAGCCTTACATGCTTTAGCTGAAGATAAATATGCTGATATAATTGCTGATATTAATCAGACAGGTAAATATGATGCAGAAACTGCTGATAAGTTGAAAACTATTGTAGAAGACTGCAAAGCAAATCAAGCTTGGTAGGAGTGTAGACTATGTCTAATGCTAGAGAAATAAAATCTAAAGTAGCCAGTGTTAAAAATACTCAAAAAATTACGGGTGCGATGGAGCTAGTTGCTGCGAGTAAAATGAGAGGTGCTATCGTTAGAATGAATAATGTGCGTCCTTATGTTGAAAGTGCTAACACTATTATTAAGAATGTTACTGCTGCTAGTATTGATTATCCTAATCCTTATCTATTTGATAGAGAAATAAAAAGAGTAGGTTATATCATTGCATCAACAGATAGAGGTTTATGTGGAGGCTTAAACATTAATCTTTTCAAGCATATACTAAAAGATATAAAGAAATATTTTGATAGTAAGGTTGATGTTGATGTTTGTGTTATTGGTTCAAAAGCTGAAACTTTCTTTGCAAAATTTAAAGATGTAAATGTTGTAGCAACAGCTCATTATAATGATAAAGATTTAGATGGTAGTGTTCGAACTATAGGCGGTGCTGTTAAGGTAATGTTAGATAAGTTTACAAATGGTGAAATTGATAGGTTATATATGGGTGGAAACCAATTCTTAGGCACTATCAAACAAAAGCCAAGACTACAGACGCTATTACCTATTCAAGATATCTTCTCAGAAAAAGAGATAAAAGCGAATAAAGAACAAGCTTCTAAAGGCCATTGGGATTACATCTATGAAAGGGATATAGAAGAGGTTTTGAATGCTCTTTGTATTCGGTATATTGAAGCTCAAGTTCGAGGAGCAATATTGGAAAATGCTGCATGTGAGCAGGCTGCTCGTATGATGGCTATGAAAAATGCAACTGATAATGCTAGTGACATTATTGATCAGTTGAAACTAGATTATAATAAAGTAAGGCAGGCTATGATTACACAAGAGCTTGCAGAAATTTGTTCAGGTGCGGCAGCAGTTTAGGAGAGGTAAATGAGTACAGGTAAAATTATTCAGGTAATTGGAGCTGTTATCGATGTAGAATTTTCTAGAGATAACACTCCAAAAGTATATGATGCTTTAAATGTAGAAGAGGCTGGTCTAGTACTAGAGGTGCAGCAGCAGATTGGTGACGGTGTGGTTCGTACTATTGCAATGGGATCTAGTGATGGTCTTAGACGCGGTATGGAAGTTAAAAATACTAACGCTCCTATTTCTGTGCCAGTTGGACAAGGTACTCTAGGGCGTATTATGAATGTGTTGGGTGAGCCAATAGATGAGGCTGGACCTATTGAATATACTGAAACAAGATCTATACATCAAGCTCCTCCTGCATATGATGAGTTAGCATTAAGTACAGAAATTTTGGAAACAGGTATTAAAGTCGTTGACCTTATTTGCCCATTTGCTAAAGGTGGTAAAGTAGGTTTATTTGGTGGTGCAGGTGTTGGTAAAACTGTAACAATGATGGAGCTTATTAATAACATTGCTAAAGAACATAGTGGTTACTCGGTGTTTGCAGGTGTTGGTGAAAGAACTCGTGAGGGCAATGATTTTTACTACGAGATGAAAGACTCAAACGTACTAGATAAGGTATCTTTAGTATATGGTCAGATGAATGAGCCGCCAGGAAATAGATTAAGAGTAGCTCTTAGCGGTTTAACAATTGCTGAAGGCTTCCGTGATGAGAAGCGTGACGTATTAATGTTTATTGATAATATCTATCGTTATACTCTGGCAGGTACAGAGGTTTCAGCTCTTTTAGGACGTATGCCTTCTGCGGTAGGTTATCAACCAACGTTAGCAGCTGAAATGGGTGCGCTGCAGGAGAGAATTACATCTACTAAGACTGGTTCAATTACTTCAGTTCAGGCCGTATATGTGCCAGCAGATGACTTAACAGATCCATCTCCAGCAACGACATTCTCTCATTTAGATGCGACAATTGTACTATCACGCCAGATTGCTGAGCTAGGTATCTATCCGGCGGTTGATCCATTGGATTCTACATCTAGACAGTTGGATCCTTTAGTAGTAGGCTATGATCATTATGAAACAGCTCGTGCAGTACAAAAAGTACTACAAAGATATAAGGAATTAAAAGATATTATTGCGATTCTTGGTATGGATGAACTATCTGATGAAGATAAGAAAACTGTAGATAGAGCACGTAAGATCCAAAGATTTTTATCGCAGCCTTTCCATGTTGCTGAAGTATTTACTGGAAACCCTGGTAAGTTTGTATCATTAAAAGATACTGTTTCTAGCTTTAAAGCTATTGTTAATGGTGAATATGATCATTTACCAGAGCAAGCTTTCTACATGGTTGGCTCTATACAAGAAGCGATCGAGAAAGCCAAAACTCTATAAGTAGGGTGAAAATATGATAAAAAATTATCTACAAGTTAATGTTGTAAGCCCTTTAGGGTCAGTCTTTAAGGGTGAAGCTGATATAGTAAGTCTTCGTGGCTCAGCAGGTGAAATGGGTATAGCCTATGGACATACTGAGTTATTGTCAACTATGCCTGCTGGCGTTATAAATATCAGAAAAGATGAGCATACTGATGTTTTATATGTGTCTGGAGGAATTCTTGAGGTTACTCCAACTCGAGTAACCATTATGGTTGATGATATGGAGAGAGCAGAAAACCTTAATCAAGCAGAAGCGGAAAAAGCAAAGGCTCGAGCACAAGAAGCTCTTAAAAATCCAGATGCATCTAAACTGGACATAGAAGCTGCGGATAAAAGGTTGAAAGAGGCTGATGCTCGTCTTAAAGCTCTTAACTCTTCTAAAGGTTTATATTATTCAAAAGATGATTAATAAATATAAAACTAACTACCTAGTTACTGTAGTTTTCACAAATATTCTTTTGAGTACATTTAAACATAACTAAATATACTGCAATGTTGTATAAAGATTTATATGAAGATATAATAGATTTTTATACTATATCTATAGTTTTAAAGTATGCAACTTAAGAAAAATACTTCTTTAATAGTATTTTTGTTTTTTATATTTGCTAATTTTCTTTTCGCAGAAGAGATAGGTGGTTCTACTACAAAACAATTAAGTTCCCAGGCTTCTTTAGGTGATGAACAAAGAGGTAGCTCAACTACTTCTTTACCAGATAAAATAATAGCTGGTTTTTAGATATTCGTACTCCAAGTTCAATGAAAAGAGTAGATATAAAGCAGGTGAAAAAAGATGGCTATAATGTCATAGTTTTGGCATTTGGTGAAGTTCATGGAACCAATATAGACTTTTATTCTTCTAATAGGTCATCGAAAAGTCTAGAGCATGCTGTTGTTAATAAGATTAAACAAGCTAAAAAAATGCATATGGAGGTATTAATAGCTGTTGGAGGGTTCCTAATACTTTTCCCCTGGTATAAAAAAAGGCCAAAGTGATCCTGTAGTTTTGGGAAAAGGAATGTCTGATAAGCAAATAAATGAATTAGCTGAAAATATAGTTGCTTTTCTTGATAAATATAATATTGATGGAATAGTTTATAGCTTTAAAAAATATACCTCTCCAAATTTCATTGATAAGCTTTCTACTAAATTGAAAAAAATAAATCCCAATATCATAATTTCTATAGCTCCTAGTGTTAAGGATTATAAGTTAGTAACAACTGGTAGAAGCAATGATTATGATAAAACTATACAAGATGGTAATATTGATTACATTATGTTGTTGGAATTTAATACCTACCCAGAATATGATCCAAATTTTATTTTTGACAGTTATGAAAAAATAATTAAAAATACTAAGATACCATTAAAAACTAAAATATATATCGTAGAACCGACAACAGCAGTAGCTGGAGGCGTTGATACAATTTATCCTTCTCAAGGAGATGCAACAACGTCGCTAACTACTCAACAAGCCGTTAAATTAATGCTTCCATAGCTTGAAAAACTAAAATTTAAACCTAGATATGTTGGTATTGCAGGGTGGTCGCTAAATATTGATTATGCTGCTGATTTATATGGCAGTCACAAGCACGTGCCAGGAACTTTTGCAAAGGATCTTAGAGACTGTATTTATAAAAATATTTGTAATTCTATGCAAAATAAAATTCAAGGGTCTGTTGTTGCTGGTTTTTTACCTCTCTGGGGTAAAAATAGTTCGTATAATATTTTTGGTAAACAAGTAACCTCAAAGCCTATAGATATTCAAATACCAAAATAAAAGGAGTATTGTGACCAGTATCCTGGTGTTTGTAAAAATAATGTAATAATAACAGCATATTTGACCTATAGTAATAGTCAAGGCTTTAGGTTATCCTTTAATCAAGAGAATGGTAGTCCGAAGAAAATATATTCTCCGGAACAGCTGAAAGCTTTCGTTAAGTATATGACAGCTAAAGGCAAGCATGTATTAATTTCTTATGGTGGTGAGACATCGCATATTGATTGGAAAACTATTAATTTTGATGGTGTTAAAAAAATAGTTCAAGATTATGGTTTTAATGGTATAAATTTTAACTTAGTTGGTACAGAGATTCCTGGAAATCAAAAGACAGCAGCTTTGGCAGCTAAAAAAATAAAGGAGTTGTGTAATTCTCTAAAACAGAAGATACCGAATTTTTGGTTAACATTTTCTCCTAAATGGCATTACATAGTAACTCCAGTGGCAAAAAATAATAAAGATAGTATTTTTGTGAATCACGGCTATATTGATCTTCTCAAAGATATTGGTATAAATAATATAAACTATATATTTTTAAATACTTATGCTGAAAAAGTAGTAGATGGAATTTTTAGCTTTGATAAAGTTTAAAGATGGTAGTTACTTAAAAATCACACCTCTAGAAGGGTATGATAAGTTTCTAGCCTCACTAGCATGGTCTTTGACAACAGACGAAGGTTATAATGCTAATCTACCAAAATATAGTAGGGCGAATGAATCTATTCATATACCTGCTAATAAATTAGTATTTATGATTCCGGCAACTAAAGGTTCTGTGCATGGGGGTATGACATATGTATGATCTACCCCGTCAATTTGTGACAGTTTACTACTTCATTTTCCATTATATATTCAAATTGATATGGAGTCATATAATTTATTGTAGAATGTCTCCTTTTTGTATTATAGTAAGCTTCAATATATTCAAATATTGATAGTTTAGCTTCTTCTCTAGTTTTATAGCTTTCATCATGTACTAACTCTACTTTTAAAGTTCCAAAGAAACTTTCACAAGCAGCATTATCGTAACAGCATCCTTTAGAGCTCATACTTGATAGTAGCCAGTGTTCTTTAATAATGTCTTGATATTGTTTGCTACAGTACTGTGACCCTTTATCAGAGTGTATAATCACACCACTAGGAAAATTTCTTCTAAAGAATGCCATATTTAAAGCATTACAAACTAAATCCGCTTTCATCCTAGAATCCATTGCCCAACCAATAACTGATCTTGAGAATAAATCTATAATCACACAAAGATACAGCCACCCCTCTTGTGTAGGTACATAAGTTATATCTGTAACCCACCTATGATTTACAGATAAAGCAGTGAAGTTTTGTTCTAATAAATTATCATAAACATGTTTGTTGTGGTTAGAATCTGTAGTTTTCTTATGCTTACGAGCCGCTTTAGCATGTAAACCAAGTAATTTCATACGTTTAGATACTCTAGGTTGAGTAACTTTCCAACCCATATCTTTAAGCTCTTTGTATATCCTAACACTTCCATATCTAGATTTATGTTCATTAAAATAGCATCATCTAGTTCAGCATCATTATATTGCCTTTTACCTATAGGTTTATGAATCCATCTGTAATATGAAGATGTGCTCACATTCAAAGATTTACATAGTGTTGTTACTGGCATAACTTTATAATGCTCCTTAATAAAGGCGTACCTTACAGATTTTGCTTTGCAAAGTAAGCTGTGCCTTTTTTAGTATTTCACGCTCTGTTTCTGCCTGTTTGAGTTTTTTCTTCAAATCAGTATTTTCAAAAGATAGTTGCTGGTACTGCGTTTTATAATCTATCTTTATTTCTTTCTGAGGGTTTGACATGGCTTTGGATATCCAACTGCAAATGGTTTTATATTTAACCCCTAAGTTATCTGCTATTTCTCGTCTATTTGCATCTGGTTGTAAACATAATTTAACAGCTTCATCTTTAAACTCTTTTGTATATCTCATCTTGTCTCCTTTTCTTAACACCTAAGTGTCCCAAATAGGAGGGTATGATCAGTAGAAAGTATGAATGCTTAATTGGGAAACAAAATATGCAATGATTTATCTAGGAAAAAAGATATGCTGCTTGGAATGGTGTGATAAATAAACCTTTAAATCTATCTAATAATTAATACTCCTGATTGACAGGAGGGTTATGCTAAGGTGATTTTATATACCTAGATGGGATAAGTATTACAAGGCTGGTACAATCGCTACAGCCAATAACCAGCAATCAAGTTTATGTGCTGAAAGTTTATAATCCATGGGTCAATATAGAAGTGATGCTTGGGCAAAAGTATAAATCATTTCTTTGGTGAGAATAGATTAATTATAGATCCGAAAGAATATCAGCTTTGGTCATGAGTCTTAAGATTAAAGTAATTTAAAAAGTTATTTATTTTCGAACTGAAATCTACTTAATTGTGTCTATTAGTTCTTGAAGCTCTCCGGAATCTTTCATTTCCATTATGATATCGCAGCCGCCAACTAGTTCACCTTTGGCCCAAAGTTGGGGAAATGTTGGCCAGTCAGCATATTTTGGTAAAATAGCTCTGATATCTGGATTTTCTAAAATATTTACAAAAGCAAATGGCTTTCCACATGATCTTATCGCTGTCGCAGTATGAGCAGAGAAGCCACATTGAGGTAAATTAGGAGAGCCTTTCATATATAAGATAATATCATTTTCTTTTATTTGTTTTTCAATTCGATCTACAACTTTTTGCTCTTCTGGTGTATACATCACAAATTTTCCTTTTGTTTGTTAGCTAAGTAAGTTTAGAAATTTAGTTTAAAAGATGATAGCATATTATATTAAATTGGTATAGTATCAAAACGTTACAAATATTTTAAAAATAAGTAAAAGGAGTAATAAAATGAAGTTTAAATTGCCAAAGTTACCTTATGCTCAAGATGCTCTAGAGCCTGTGATTTCAAAAGAAACTATAGAGTACCATTATGGTAAGCATCATCAAACATACGTTACAAATCTGAATAATTTAATAGAAGGAACTGAGCATTCAGGCCAAACTATAGAAGAGATTATAAAAGCATCTTCAGGTGGCTTATTTAATAATGCTGCTCAGGTCTATAATCACACTTTTTATTGGAATTGTTTCTCTCCAAACAAAACTAAACCGTCTAATCAATTAAAGGTAGCGATTGTAGAGACCTTTGGTTCTTTTGATAAATTTAAAGAAGAGTTTTCTAAAACAGCAGTTACTACGTTTGGTTCTGGTTGGGCTTGGTTGGTTAAGGATTCATCTGGTAAGCTAGAGATTCTTAGCACGAGCAATGCTGGATGTCCTTTAACTAATAATAAGCATCCATTATTGACTTTTGATGTGTGGGAGCATGCATATTATATTGATCATCGTAATGCTAGACCAAAACATGTTAAAGCTTTGTGGGATATCATTAACTGGGAATTTGTTTCCGAACAGTTTGCAAAGTAATTAAATATATGGCTAAAAGTAAGTTATCTTTAATATCTTTCATTACCGGGGTATTGTTAATATTCTTGGCAATGCTAATTGTAGTGTTATTCCCAAATCTTAAAATTACTGAAACTGTAAAAAATATAGTTCTATTGATTCTTTTGTTTCCATGGGCTGTTTTCATTTTGTCTATCCTATTTTATAATAAAAAAAGTAAGAGCTAGTTCTATTCAAGGTTGGCCATTAACTTTATTTTCTCTTTAAATAAGTAAATAACTATAGAAACTATAATTCCTACTATAAAGCTAAATATAAATAGTCCTTCCCAGTTATAAAGGCTTTGGATATATCCAGCAAGAGGGCCAATAATAACTCTACCTAGAGAATCAATGGAGCTTAAAATTGCAAATTGGGTAGCTGAGAATTTTACATTAACAAGACTCATTATCATAGCAACTAGTATCGCGGTTCCCATTGCTCCGCAGAAATATTCTACAGCAACAGAAGATACCATTAGGTAATAGTTTTTGCCAACTATGGCTAGTAAAGCATAGGTCAGGTTTGCACAGGCCATAATAATGCTAAAATATAAGAAGCTTTTATAAACACCTATTTTTTTTGCGATTAATCCTCCCACGACCAGCCCAGCCAGAGAAGGAAGCAATGCAAAGGCTTTATATGCGATAGCAATTGTAGTTTTATCAAACCCTAAGTCAATAAAGAAAAGAGAGTTTAATGAAAATGCGATAGCATCAGCAAGCTTGTATGCGATAATAATAATTATAATAATAAAAGCTGTATAAAGTCCTCGTCGTGTAAAGAATTCAATAAAAGGTAGTATGAAAGCATCTTTAAAGTTTTTTGGATAATCTTGGAATTCACTTTCTTTTAATATAAGTGTGTAAAGTGGACATATGATAAAAAATGGCACTATCATTAGCCATGCTAGATTCCAGTTGTTGTTTAACTTCTCTACTATAATTAATACAATTGATCCTGTTACTAGCATACCTATTCGATATCCCATAACAGCCACAGCATTTCCTAATGCTCTTTCTGATTCTGTGAGGATTTCAGTTTGATATGCATTTATAGCTATATCTTGAGTTGCTGAAGTGAAGCATATTAAAAAGCCAATAAAAGCTATTATAAAAGGAGAGTTTGCAGGAGAGAATCTACTCATAACTATTAATAATAGAATTAAAGTTATTTGTGTTAGAAGAATCCAGCCTTTTCTACGTCCAAATTTAGGTATTTTTATTTTATCTAAAAAAGGAGCCCATAAGTATTTAAATGTATACGGTATAGCAATAAGTGTTAGAAAGCCAATATCTTTTGTTTCTATGCCATTGTCTTTATACCAAAGAAATAAAGATGATGCTGTAAGCATAAGTGGAAAGCCTGAAGCATAACCTAGCACAAACATGCTAAACATCTTAGCCTGTTTAAAAGGAGCTGAGAGCTTTTCTATTAATGTGGGATTGTTAGTCATTCTTTCTATTAAATTATAGATAAACTAATAGAAGAATAATTTAAATTAAAGAAAAAGTAAATAGATTAATTGGAGGAAAAATTATAAGTCCCTACTAGTTTCACCAGTGTATAACTGTCTAGGGCGACCAATTTTTTGTGCAGAGTCATTAACCATTTCTATCCATTGAGATATCCAACCTGATGTTCTAGCAAGAGCAAATATTGCTGTGAACATGTCTTCAGGGATGCCCATAGCTTTTAGGATAATGCCTGAGTAGAAATCTACATTAGGGAAAAGTTTTCTCTGAATAAAGAACTCATCTTGTAATGCAATTTCTTCTAGTTTTTTAGCTACTGTTAGAAGAGGATTATCACTATTGCCAAGCTTGGCTAGAATTTCTTCACAGTTTTTCTTCATAGCTGTGGCTCTTGGGTCAGTGTTTTTATATACTCTATGACCGAAGCCCATTAGTCTAAATGGATCATCTTTATCCTTAGCTTTAGCTATATACTTGTCAATGTCATTAATACTGCCAATTTTAGATAACATTTTAAGAACAGCTTCATTAGCTCCTCCATGAGCAGGCCCCCAAAGAGCAGTAATGCCTGCAATAATCGCAGCATATGGAGATGTTCCTGTAGACCCCGATAGTCTGACTGTAGAGGTAGAAGCATTTTGTTCATGATCTGCATGTAAAACAAAAATTGTATCCATAGCTTCTACATGTAAAGGGTCTGGTACATAGCTTTCATCTTCAGCAAACGTTAGGTATAGAAAGTTTTCAGCATAACCAAACTCGGGTTTTGGCTCTAGAAATTTTTTACCTTGATTGTGCCTGTGTGCTAAAGCAGCAATAGTGGCTACCTTTGCTATTAAATTTTTAGCTGTAGTATCTTGATCTTCTTTTTGACCTCTATGAATATATTCAGCAGCCAAGACATTAACACCAGCGATTAAGCTGGACATTGGATGAGCATGCTGAGGCAGTGCTGAAATTGCTGATTTCACATGCTCACAGACTGTCATTTTGGAAACAATTTCTTTTCTGAAAGCTGCTTTTTGCTCATCTGTTGGAAGAATGTTGTAGATTAAGGCGAAACAAAGCGTTCTATAGTTTGATTTTTCAACCCATTGCTCTATTGGGTAGCCTCTATGAAGAAGTATCCCTTTGCCTCCGTCAATGTATGTTATTTGTGATTCACATGCAGCTGTTGACATGAATCCAGGATCATAAGTAAAAACACCATGTTTTACTAGTGAAGAAACGTCTATGCAGTCATTACCTAGACTAGGAGAGTATACTGGTAATTGTATATCAATATTTTTTTCTGCATATTTAAGAGTTGCGTATTTGCTCATTAAAATTGGCCTCCAAATAAAAGAGTTGATCAAAAAAACCTTATACAAGTTTGTTTGCAGTAAAAAGATACCTTGTAAATAATACACACGGTATCACCACAAATGAAAATAATAAGCTAAAGATTGCTTTTTTGCAAATAAAAAAACACATACTACAAAAGCTAGGTATAAATATAAATATTTTGTTGCTTTTATTGATGAATAAAATTATAGTCAAAACTTTGCTTAAATTATTTGAATTTGATTCTACAAAAATATATTATTAATGTGTCGTATAACATTGGTTTGAGTCTAGTTTATTTTATATATAAAAATTGCTTCGGAGGGACATCGAGCGTGAAAAAAATTACCAATATTGACTTAATGTCGATAAAATCGTATAACTTTCCTGTTACCGCGATAAGTTCTATATTGCATCGCATATCAGGGGTGATTCTGATAATCGCTATACCATTAGTCATTGTAGGCATGAATTATTCTCTTGCCGGACCAAGTGGTTATGAAGATACTGTGTCCGTCTTAACAAAAAGCTGGGTTAGTATATTCTTTTGGTTATTTTTGTCTGCAATAACTTATCATGTGTATGCTGGTATTAGACATATGATTATGGATATAGGTTTTGGTGAAAGTATGGGAGTTGCTAAATTTACGTCTCTAACAGTAATTGTCTTAGGCGTTCTATCAGCTATTTTTTGGGGGTGTTACTTGTGGCTATAATTTCATTAACTTCTTCAGGTGTTAAGGACTTTTTTGTCCAACGAGTTACGGCTGTAATTATTGCTGTTTATTTTGCATATCTTTTAATTGAAGCATTATGTTTATCTCACTCAGGCAGTTTAAATTATGATAGCTGGAGGGGACTGTTTACTGACGGGATGTTCTTCAGGATTGCTACACTTATTGCTTATCTGGCGATGTTTTTTCATGCTTGGGTAGGAATATGGATTATTTGCGGTGATTATATTAAGTGTGCCTGGGCTTCTGCTCTTGTTATGCTAAGTTTTGTTTTAGTTTATGTATTCTGCTTTTTTTGGTTATTTGCAGTTTTATTTTTCTATTAAGAGGTTGTTTTTATGAGTATAGCTACACAAGAATTTGATGCTATTGTTATTGGTGCTGGTGGAGCAGGTTTGAGAGCAGCGTTTCAATTATCCCAGTCTGGGTTTAAAACTGCTGTTGTTTCTAAAGTTTTTCCTACAAGATCTCATACGGTTGCAGCCCAAGGTGGTATTGCAGCAGCTTTAGGAAATATTAAGTATGATGATGATCTTCCTTCTGATGACTGGAAGTGGCACATGTATGATACAGTAAAAGGATCTGACTATATCGGTGATCAAGATGCTATTGAGTATATGTGTGAACATGCACCACAGTCTATTATAGAATTAGAGCATATGGGCATGCCTTTTTCACGTTTAGAAGATGGTAAAATATATCAACGTGCCTTTGGTGGTATGTCAAGAAATTTTGATCCGGCAAATCAAGCAAAAAGAACATGTGCTGCTTCTGATAGAACAGGGCATGCATTATTACATACTCTTTATCAAGGTAATTTAGCACATAAAACTAATTTTTATACTGAATGGTTCGCTGTTGATTTAGTTAAAGCTGATGATGGTAGTGTATCTGGTGTTATTGCTTTATGTATAGAAACTGGTGAGACAGTGTTTTTAAAGTCGAAGTTAACTATATTAGCAACTGGTGGAGCAGGACGTATTTATGAGTCTAGCACTAATGCGTATATTAATACTGGAGATGGTATGGGGTTAGCCTTAAGAGCTGATATTCCTCTTCAAGATATGGAGTTTTGGCAATTTCATCCTACTGGTATTGCTGGTGCTGGTGTTTTAGTTACTGAAGGATGTCGTGGTGAAGGAGGTATTCTGCGCAATAAAAATGGTGAGAGGTTTATGGAGCGTTATGCTCCTAATGCTAAAGATCTTGCCTGTCGTGACGTTGTATCAAGAGCCTCTCAACAGGAAATTATGGAAGGTCGTGGTGATACATTCGGCGGCTCAAACTGTGTATGGTTAGATTTAACACATCTTGGTGAAGATGTGATTGATGAGAGACTACCTACAGTTAGGGAACTTGCTAGAACATTTGCTGGTGTAGATCCTGTAGAGAAACCAATTCCAGTGGTGCCAACATGCCACTATCAAATGGGAGGTATTCCAACTAATAAGCACGGGCAGGTTATTACGCAAAAAAATGGTGAAGATGAAATTATTGGCGGTCTATATGCTGTTGGTGAGTGTGCATCAGTGTCTGTACATGGAGCTAATAGATTAGGTAGTAACTCTTTGCTTGACTTAGTTGTGTTTGGTAGGGCAGCAGGAATGCATGCTGAACAAAGCTTAAAAGAAGGAATGACTTTAAAAGAAACTTCTCAAGAAAATGTTGAGAAAGCTACTGCTAGAATTAAGAAATGGGACTCTTCTGAGGATAGAGGTTGCAAAGAAAAAATCTCTGAACTTAGAAAAGAACTTCAGCAAACAATGCAGCAGTACTTCTCAGTGTTTAGGCAAGAAAGTACAATGAAAGAAGGCTTAGATAAATTATATAAGCTGAGAGAAAGGTTAGAAAATGCTGTCTTAGAAGATAATTCTAGAGTATTTAATATGATGAGAATAGAGGCTTTAGAGCTTGATAATCTGATGTTAACAGCAGTTTCTACAGCTAAGCTTGCTTTAGAAAGAACAGAGTCAAGAGGAGCTCATTCAAGAGTTGACTATCCTGATAGGGATGATAAAAACTGGATGAAGCACACGTTATACTCCTTAGATGAAGATAAAACATCCTCTCGTGGTGTAAATATGTCTCCAACTAAAGTTAAAGCTTTTCAACCAGCAGAACGTAAGTATTAATTACAAGGATTTATATAATGGACGTAAGATTTAAAATTTATAGATATAATCCAGAAGTTGACAATAAGCCTTATTATGATGAATATACAGTTTCAGTAGAAAATGAAGGTGTTAAGGTTTTAACTGCTTTAGAGCTTATTAAAGAACAAGATCCTACTCTTGCAATGAGAAGGTCATGTCGAGAAGGCGTTTGCGGTTCTGATGGTATGAATATCAATGGTAAAAATCGTTTAGCTTGTATTACTTCTATCGGTGAATTAAGACAACCTATCAAGGTAAATCCATTGCCGGGCCTGCCTGTGGTTAGAGATTTGATTGTTGATATGAAGCAATTTTACAAAAACTATGAGAAAGTTAAGCCTTATCTTATAAATGATGATGAGCTTCCTGTTAAAGAGAGATTACAGTCTCCAGAGGATAGAGCTAAATTAGATGGTTTGTATGAGTGTGTTTTATGTGCTTGCTGTACTACATCTTGTCCATCTTTTTGGTGGAACCCTGATAAGTTTATAGGCCCGTCTGGACTTTTACAGGCTTATAGATTTATTGCTGACTCAAGAGATACGGCTACTAATGAGAGACTTGAAGATTTGAAAGACCCGTTTAGTCTATTTAGATGTAGAACTATTATGAATTGTGTTTCAGTATGTCCAAAAGGATTAAATCCTACAGAAGCAATTGGTAAGATAAGGTCTGCATTATTAAAAAAAAATGTGTAAAAAATTAAAACCTGTATTTAGGTATTTATATGGAAAAAAAACAATCAGAATTTAGTCAATGGCTAGATACTACGCAGTTCTTTGGTGGTAATCTAGAATATCTTGAATCAATATATGATGATTATATTTTGGGCAATTACGAAGGAATAGATCCTAAGTGGTTGTCCTTTTTTGATTCTGTAGCTACTGCAACAGATACTGTACATAGAGATTTGGTTAATGAGTTCAAAAATTTAGCTAAGCATAAAACTGGTAGTACTGTTGTTGTTGGTGAAAATGATATAACTTTAAAAGTGAAATCTTTGATTAAATCATATCGTTCACATGGTTATAAATCAGCAAACATAGATCCGTTAGGTCTGACAAGATTTAAAAGAGATTCTGGACTTGAGTTATCTGCTCATGGTTTATCTAGTAATGATTTGTCTGAAGAGGTGAGTCTAGGAGATTTTACCAGTAATAAATCAATTCCTCTAAATCAAATTATTGAAAAAGCAAAATCAATTTATGAATCAAACATTGGCTATGAGTATAGGTATATTGGTAATAAAGAAGAAAAGCTTTGGTTACAAGATAAAATAGAAAATTCACCACCTGCTTCTAGTAGTGAAAAGAAATGGATCTTACAACAGTTGGTTGCAGCAGAAGGATTAGAGAAATATCTTGCTCTTAGGTATGTTGGTCAAAAAAGATTTGGTTTGGAAGGTGGGGAATCTCTTATACCGTCATTACAGCATATTATAGAAAAATCAGTTGCTAAGCATGAGACACGTTTTGTGCAGTTAGGTATGGCACATAGAGGTCGTTTAAATGTTCTTGTGAATATTTTAGGTAAGAATCCTAAGGAATTATTTGAAGAATTTGAAGGTAAGCAGAGTGAAAAGAGCTTATCAGGTGATGTAAAATATCACTTGGGTTATTCTAACTACAGAAGTGTAGATGGTAAGGAGGCAAAGATTGCTTTAGCATTTAACCCTTCTCATCTTGAGGTTGTTGACCCTGTTGTTGAAGGAGCAGCTAAAGCCATTCAAGATAAGCTTGAAGGAAATGTGCAGAACAAGGTTTTACCTATTCTAATTCATGGAGACTCTGCTTTTTGTGGACAAGGGATTGTAATGGAAACATTTGGATTCTCACTTACAGATGCATATGGAACTGGCGGTACTGTACATCTTGTTGTTAATAACCAAGTAGGGTTTACAACAAGTAGTAAATTTGGAGTTAATAGAAGTAGTAACTATTCTACTGATATTGCTAAAATGGTGGATGCGCCTATTTTTCATGTTAATGGCGATGATCCTGAAGCTGTTGTTAAAGTGACTGCTATTGCTTTAGAATATCGTATGAAATTTAATAAAGATGTTGTTATTGATTTGGTTTGTTATCGTAGAAATGGTCATAATGAAACAGATGAACCTTCAGGAACTCAGCCAGAAATGTATGAGGTAATTAAAAAACTTCCTACTACCTTGAAACAATATAGTGAAAGTTTGATAAAACAAGGGATTACTGATGTTGACTTTGTTTCTAGACTTACTTCAGGATATCGTAGTAAGTTAGATGAGGGTCGAGTCACTGTTGATATTCTTGATAGAAGCACAATCAAAGATAAGCTAAAAGTTTGTGATTGGGTGCCATATATAGGTAAACAAGAAACTAAGTATGATTATAAGCCAATATCTAACGAAACTCTTAAAGAACTTGCATTAAAAATGAGCACAGTTCCAGAGGATGTCAAAGCTCAAATGCAAGTTAAAAAAGCTATTGCAGATAGAGTCAAAATGGCTAATGGTGAACTTCCTTTAAACTGGGGCTTTGCAGAATCTTTGGCATATGCAACAATACTTGATCAGGGGTATCCTGTAAGAATTTCTGGTGAAGATAGTGGTAGAGGTACCTTTTCACATCGTCATGCAGTAGTTAAAAATATGGATACTAAATCGCCATTAAAAGAATATGTTCCGTTAGAGCATATTAATGAAAAAGCTAGGTTTGATATTATAGACTCAACTCTTTCAGAATATGGTGTTTTAGGATTTGAGTATGGTTATAGTTGTTATAGCCCAGATTCTTTAGTGATTTGGGAAGCACAGTTTGGTGACTTTGTTAATACTGCCCAAGTTGTGATAGATCAGTTTCTTGTTGCAGCTGAAGAAAAATGGGGTATTTTATCTGGATTGACTATGTTTTTACCTCATGGTCAAGAAGGTGCTGGTGCTGAGCATTCATCTGCAAGATTAGAGAGATTTTTAAGCTCGTGTGCTAATAATAATATGCAGGTTTGTACACCAACAACACCCGCGCAAATTTACCATCTTTTGAGACGTCAAGTTATTAGACCTCTTAGAAAACCTCTGATAGTAATGACACCTAAGAGTTTACTAAGAAACCCTATGGCAGTTTCATCATTAGACGAGTTAGCTAAAGGTAAATTCAAGCCAGTAATTGATGATGTAAATGCTAAAGCTAATAAGATCAAAAAGCTAATATTATGTAATGGTAAAGTATATTATGATCTTATGAGTAGAAAACAAGATAAGTATGATGATATTGCAGTTGTGAGATTGGAAGAGCTGTATCCATTTCCTAGAGCAGAGGCAGCTGAAATTTTTGCTAAATATGCAAATGCTGAAAAAATTGTTTGGTTACAAGAAGAGCCACAAAATAAAGGAGCTTGGTATAATATTAGACATTTTATTGAGAAACTTGTACATAAGGACCAACAATTATTGTGTGTTGCTAGAGAAAGGTCATCTACTCCAGCAGTTGGTTACCATGCTCTTTACGTTAAGCAGCAACAAGAAATTATAGATAAAGCTTTAGAAATATAAAATAAATTATTACTAGGAGTAAAAAATGATTAAATTAAAAGTACCTATGTTTCCAGAGTCAGTAGCAGATGGCACATTAGCCCAGTGGAATAAAAAGGAAGGTGACTTTGTAGAAGAGGGTGATATTTTAGCGGAAATAGAAACAGATAAAGTTGTATTAGAAGTTCCTGCAACAGTTAATGGTATCTTAAAAAGTATTAAAAAAAATGAAGGTGATATTGTTCTTTCTGAAGAGGCTTTAGCAAGTATTGATACAGATGCCTCTCCATCGCAAGAAACTAAAGAAAAAAAAATTGCTCCTCAATTGGAAGTATCTCAAGAGAAAACGGCAACAGGTGCTGAAATAGATGTTAAAGCTCCAGTTTTTCCAGAATCAGTAGCAGATGGCACAATCTCCGAATGGCATAAAAATGAGGGTGATACTGTCTCTGAAGGTGATATTTTAGCAGAAATAGAAACAGATAAAGTTGTACTAGAAGTTCCAGCAGCGTCAAATGGAACTTTAGCAAAAATATTAAAGCCAGCTGGAGAGACCGTTCTTTCATCTGAGATGATTGCTAATATTGTTGAAGGTGCTGTAGCTATTTCGTCACAGATTAATCAATCTGACAAGCAATCTGCAAAGTCTAATAGCAACGATCCTCATTTAGTTCCATCAGCACGTAAAGCTTTCAATGCTAGTGGACTAGATTCAGCAGCGAGTATCCAGGGCACAGGTAAAAAGGGACGCATAACAACTGATGATGTTAAAAAAGCTACAACTATTTCAAGTAGTAGTACACAACAGGCTCCAGTTGCACAGCAAGGCTCTAGGTTTGAGAAGCGAGTTAAGATGACTCGTTTACGTCAAACTATTGCAAATAGATTAGTACAGGTCCAGCATACAAATGCAATATTAACTACTTTTAATGAAGTAGATATGACAGCGGTAATGGAGCTTAGAAAGAAATATAAAGATATGTTTATTAAAGAGCATGATACTAAGCTTGGCTTTATGTCTTTCTTTATCAAAGCTGCGACTGAAGCTCTTAAGAAATTCCCTGATGTTAATGCATCTATTGATGGTGATGAGGTTGTTTATCATAACTATTTTGATATTGGTATTGCAGTAGGTACTGACAGAGGCTTAGTAGTTCCTGTACTAAGAGATACAGATGATAAATCTTTAGCTGATTTAGAAGTAGATGTCTTTGACAAAGCAATTAAAGGCCGTGATGGTAAATTAGGGCTAGAAGATATGCAAGGTGGTACATTTACTATTACAAATGGTGGTACTTACGGTTCTATGTTATCTACACCTATCATAAACTCGCCTCAGAGTGCGATTTTAGGTATGCATAATATTGTTGAGCGTCCTATGGTTGTAAATAGTGAGATTAAGATTCGTCCAATTATGTATTTAGCTTTATCTTATGATCATAGAATTATTGATGGTGGTACTTCTGTAAGATTTCTGAAAATGATTAAGGAATTATTAGAAGATCCAAATAGAATTCTTCTTCAAGTTTAAGTTTTTCTTTTTAATTTTTTTTCTAAAAGGTATTTTTCTATGAGTTTAGATTTTATAAAAAATAAGATTGTTGCTGTGTCAAATTTTCCTAAGTCGGGTATTATATTTAGAGATATTACTCCTTTACTAGCTGATCCTAATGGTTTAAAGTTAACAGCTCAAACGATGGCAGATGAGCTGAAAAAAAATGAAATTAAGCCAACAGTAATTGCAGGTACAGAAAGTAGGGGCTTCATTTTTGGAGTTGCACTTGCAGAAGTTCTAGGCTTGGGTTTTGTACCTGTGAGAAAGCCTGGTAAGCTTCCTAGAGAGACTCATAAAATAAACTATGAGTTAGAATATGGTAGTGATAGCTTAGAAGTTCATAAAGATGCATTTACAGCAGAAGATAAAGTGCTTGTGGTTGATGATTTATTAGCTACTGGTGGAACTGCAAAAGCAACAACTAAGCTTATAGAAAAAACAGAAGCGAAAGTGGCTGCTCTTATTTTTGTTATGGAGCTTGATGGTTTAGGTGGTAGAGAAGCTCTAGAAGGCTACAATGTTTCGGCATTATTAAAATTTTAAAAGGTAAGTTATGGCAAAGTACTTTGGCACAGATGGAATTAGGGGTGATGTTGGTAATTCAACCATTACAGCCGAGTTTATGCAAAAATTAGGTAATTCTGTTGGTTCTTTAATCAATGATAAAGGCTATGCAAAATTTGTAGTTATCGGTCAAGATACACGTAGTTCAGGCAGGCTTTTAAAGTTTGCTTTAGTTTCAGGATTAAATGCTGCGGGTATAGATGTAATAGACCTAGGAGTTGTGCCAACTCCTGTAGTGGCATTTATGACAGTTAAACATAAAGCTTCTGCTGGATTTGTAATTACAGCATCTCATAATAGATTCACTGATAATGGTGTTAAACTATTTTCATCTGATGGTTTTAAACTTGATGATTCCTTAGAAGAAGAAGTTGAAGCTAAAATTGATAGTAACTTTATTTATCAACCTGAGTATAGGTTTGGTAATTATAAGGTTTTAGATAACTCGATTGATGAGTATATGTCAGAAATATATGAGCGTTTTGGAAGTATAGTAAAATACAAAGGTAAAGTAGTCGTTGATTGTGCTCATGGTGCGGCATCACATAACTTAGAAGCTTTACTTGATAAATTTAATATTGATTATGTTTCAATTGCTTCTAATCCTGATGGTGTAAATATAAATGTTGAGTGTGGTGCTACTTGTATAGATAATATCAAAAAAGCTCTGAAAGAACATAATGCTGATCTAGGTATTTCTTTAGATGGAGATGCAGATAGAATAATCATAGTCGATGAGAATGCTGAAGAGATTGATGGTGATGGGATTTTAAATATTGTTGCTCAGCATAGCGACATTTGTGGAGGGACTAATGGTATAGTTGGCACACAGATGACAAACATGAGTTATGAAAATCACTACAAAGCTAATAACATTCCATTTGTACGATCTAAAGTTGGTGATAGATATGTGCTTGAAGATCTAAAAAAATATGGTTATAAAATTGGTGGAGAGTCATCAGGTCATGTGATTAATCTAAATTTTGGTACTACAGGAGATGGTTTATTTACAGCTATACAATTACTAGCTATTTTTTCACATGTAGATAAACCTGTATCTAAGTTTAAACTACAAGGTGATATGCTTATGCAGCAAACTTTGATTAATGTACCTTTAACAAGAAAAGTTACAGCACAAGATTTAGAAAAAATGGTTGGTGATGTTACAGATGTAGAAAAGAGATTAGCTAGTAGGGGTAGAGTTTTATTAAGACCTTCTGGAACGGAGCCTGTATTGAGAGTTATGGTTGAAGCAGATGATGATGTTTTAGCTTTAAAGGAAGCTGAATATTTAGTAGAACAAGTAAAACAAAAGTTGGTATAAAGATGCAAAAATTAATTATGGGAAACTGGAAGATGAACGGTAGCTCTACAAGTATAAAAGAGCTTTGTAGTGGTATTTCTCAAGTAAAATATGATAGTTCAAAAGTTGGTGTAGCTGTTTTTCCATCAAGTTTATATGTAAAAGAAGTGATCTCTCAGCTGCCAGAAAATATAGGTATAGGCTTCCAAAATATTACTTTTTATGATAATGGTGCTTATACAGGAGAGATATCCGCTGATATGCTACATGACGTTGGTTGTAGTTATTTGTTAATAGGACATTCTGAGAGAAGGGCTCTATTTGATGAGTCAGATAAAGATGTTTTCAAAAAAATAGAGAAAGTTATAGATACATCTGTAATACCTGTAGTATGTATTGGAGAGTCATTGAAAGATAGAGAGGACGGCAATCTAGAAAAAGTTTTAGAAACTCAGCTAAAACTAGTTTTAAATAATCTTTCTATTAACCAATTAGCAAAAATTGTTATTGCTTATGAACCTGTATGGGCAATAGGAACGGGAGTTGTAGCATCTTTAGAACAAGTACAAGAAACACATCGGTTTATCCGCTCATTAGTTGCTAAAGTAGATGAAAATCTTGCTAAAAATATGAAAATAGTGTATGGTGGTAGCCTAAAAGCTGGAAATGCTAAGGATATATTAAATCTACCAGATGTTGATGGTGGTTTAATTGGTGGAGCGTCTCTTAAAGCTTCTGAGTTTAACGAAATAATAAATCAAGCAAATAAAATATGTACGAAATAATTTTAACTATAGATATTATTGCAGCTATTGCGATTGTTGTACTAGTTTTACTACAACAAGGTAAAGGCGCTAATATGGGCGTATCTTTTGGTGGTGGAGCTTCAAATACAGTTTTTGGAAGCAAGGGAGCTGCGTCTTTCTTGTTTAAGATGACAGTGTTTTTCACAGCGCTATTTTTTTTGTGTTGTCTTAGTTTGGGATATTTAGGTAAAAGTTCTAACTCACATGCCACTGCGAGCTCTGCTAGTTCTGAAAAATCGATAGCTAGTCAATATGATCAGTATCAGCAAGAAGTTTCCAAAGCATCAGGTACTAAGCAAGAAGCAGCTACAAAAAAATAATCTCATAATTTGATCTTTTGCACTGGTGGTGGAATTGGTAGACACGCCATCTTGAGGGGGTGGTGTCCGTAGGACGTGTGGGTTCAAGTCCCACTCAGTGCACCAAAAAATTATTCTTTAGAAAAAACTATATTATTTTTTTAATTTTATAACTAATATATAATTATGCTTTGTTATAAATTTACAAATCCAATATGAAGAATATTGCTAAAGAAGTTGTAGATAGAAATATTATTGAAGGTACTAGATATTTTATATCCTTGGTCGAGCTTGGTTCATATACAGCAGTTAAAAATTTTTATTCCGTAGAAATAAATACGGTTAGAAGTAAGCTTGAAATATTAGAGGCATTCTTAGAAGTTAAATTAACACAAGCTAATAGTAATAAAATAGATATAACAAAAGATGGCATGAAGTATTATTTATCTTGTCATCGACTTTACACAGATCTAGAAAGTAGTATTCTAAGTGCAAAAGATAAAGGCATAGATAAGCTAAACTATATAAGAGTTTTTGGTACTAGAGTATTTATAAACTATCTGTTACAAAACCTACATGAAATCGATAAAAACTATACCTTTACTTTTGATAGTTATTTACTATATCAGTCAAACACTTATTTTCACCATTTGAATAATTATGATATTGCAATTGTAACCTCTAAAGATTTAGATAAGATTGACCAAGATCGTTGGATAATATGCACAAGTGTTGATTCAGCTAACTTACCCTCGAGAGTTTATGCTGGAGAGGAAATAATTAAAGAATATGATCATTGATAATGAACCTAATAATATATTAAAAGTGCCTTTCGTTTTTAGAAGAGACACTATGAATGATCAAAGCTTAAATTTTAAGTTTGATGATTATACTACCCCAATAAATTAAACAATATTTTCAATTATTTAGTTCCCATCTAAGCCGCCCGTTTTTCCAATAAGTTATCGTAATAAAATTCCATAGGTTTTTTATAATTGATAGACTCATGAAATCTTCTATTATTATAAAAATCTATATAATCATCCACATCGTTTCTTAGTTCAACAATGCCAGGATATTGATTTAAATAAAATCTCTCACATTTAGCACTTCTCCAAAATCTTTCGATGCAAATGTTATCAGTTGCTCTACCTTTACCATCCATAGATATAGTAATTTTTTTATCCAATAATGTTTGGATATGAATGTTAGATGTGTACTGGCTACCTTGATCAGTGTTAAATATTTCTGGTACTCCATATTTATACAGAGCTTCATTTAAAACTTTCATAACTAAACTACTATCCATAGTGTTGGATATCTCCCAACTTAGTACAGCCTTAGAGTACCAATCAATAATAGCTGCCATATAAACTGTGCCAGCATCAGTCTTAATATATGTAATATCTGTAGACCAAACTTGATTAGGTCTCAATATGCTTAAACCTTTTAGTTTGTAACTATAAATAGCATGCTCTTTGTTAGGTTCAGATAAGTTTAAGTTTGGTTTTTTCACCGCCAATATAGCTTTGATGCCTAACTCTTTACGATACTTTTGTACTGTGTTCTCACAGATGCTAAACCCATCTTCTATTAATTGCTTATGAGCTTTTATATAGCCGTAGCAGGGAATCTCCTCATGTATCTGTATAAGCTTTGCTTTTACTTCTTCTTTATGTTCGTTAACCACAGGCTTGTAATATAAACCAGCTCTAGAAACTTCTAATAAGAAACTTTGTTTTACAACAGATAATTTATGCTTAGGATCAATCATCGCTTTTCTATCAGATAATCCCAAGCTTACGAGCTTTCCCTCAAGAAATTCCTTCTCAATTGTTAGTTGTCCAACCTTCTTAGAATACTGATCTATCTTGGTTTGAAGCTTTGCATTGTCTTTTTTATATTGTGATACTGATTTGGATGGATCCATTGCCAACTCAGCATTTTCTAAAAAGGCTGTTTTTCAATTATTTATGTTTTTGGGCGTAATATTATATTTTACTGATAACTGTGTGATTGTTTGATCTTTCCCCAATACTTCCAAGACAACTTTAGTCTTAAATTCAACGGTATATATTTTTCTCTTATTACTCATTTACATTTATCCTAAATTGCTCATTTATAGTTTAGCTACTTTAGGATCAAAATTGTTGTTAAAATTTCATGGGGTATTATAGATGATGACTCACATTTTTTAATTAAGAATGTTAAATATGTTGTTGAAGATGATAATCAAAAAATAAAATTAATACAAAATAATTTAGCAGCAGGTGTTTTGGTTGAAAACTATGATGAAATTTCAAAATGATTCTCTATGAGACAAGTAAAGAATATTTCTGCTAAGACTTTTCACGATAGGCAAACAGTTATTGTTTCAAAATATCTGAAGGATAGAACAAAAATAATTAATTTTTTAAAGAATCAGATTGATAAATATGTAAATATGGTCTTTAAGGATGAAAGTTAAAATATTACAAGAAATTGAGTACTAACATTGTAAATGTTATATTGAGTATTAATAGTTAAATTAATTAAGAATGGAAAGGGTTAATTATGAGAAAGTTAATTTTAAATATATCTGGTATTGCTTTGTCAATAGCTATGTTGTCATCCACGGCTATGGCTGATGATATTCCACCTGCTGGGTCTCTGCCTATTAGTAAGATTGTTGCTAATATATATTCTCAAGGGTATGATGGAATTAATAAAGTAGAATATGAGGATGGTGTTTATAAAGCAAAAGTTATCAATAAAGATGGCCAAGAACAGTATTTATACATAGATCCAACGACAGGTACTGTCCCAGCTAAGAAGTCTAAAATAAAAGAGATAAATATGAGTCAAGCAATAAATGCGGTACCTAAAGATAGATGCAAGACAATTACAGAGATTGATAACTCTAAAGGAGCATTTAAAGTAGAATGTCTAGATTCCAATAATCAAGAGGTTAAAGTAGTTATTGATGCAATAAGTGGAAAAGTTTCTCAAGTTAGATACGATGATTAAATAAAAAGGTTAATGCAATCATTTAAAAATAAATATCCTTTTTGTGTTGGTTTGACTTGATTATCTATGATTTGAAGTAAGCCTCTATTTAGACCAATCTGCAATTTTTCTTGAATAACATCATTAGATAAGAATGTTTGCTTTTCAAAAATATCTAAAGAAAAGCCATTTTTAAGTCTTAGTGTATTTAACATAAATTCATAAATTAAATTTTGTTGTGTTACTATATTGGAATCTTTTATAAAATTCTTGACTTGAGTGTATATCTTTGGGTGTTTATGCTTCCAGGATCTTTTTATTTCTTTTGTTTTAAGATCTGTGATTTTACTGTGAGCTCCTGCTCCAATTCCGATATAGTCGCCAAACATCCAATAGTTAGAGTTATGTTTTGATCTTAGATTGTTTTTTGCATATGCAGAAATCTCGTATTGTTTGTATCCCTTGTTATCAAGAAGCTTTTTACCGGCCAATTCAATATTTTCTAAAGTTTCCTCATCTGGGAGCTTTGGTGGCTTAGCTGCAAATAGAGTATTTGGTTCAATAGTTAGTTGATACCATGAAATATGTGTTGGTTGCATAGTTATAGCTTCTGAGATATCAAATATTCCATCATCAAGATTTTGGTTTGGTAAACCATGCATAATATCTATGTTAAAGTTTGAGATTCTTGATTTTTTAATTTCTTCGATAGTATTGTAGACATTTTGAGTATTATGAATTCTACCTAAGCTTTTGAGCTTTTCATCTTGGAAGCTTTGGACACCAAGAGATATTCTATTTATACCAATATTTTGATAACTTGATATTGAACCTCTCTCTATAGTACCTGGATTCATTTCTAAAGTTATTTCACAATTGCTATTAAGTCTAGCATTTTTACCTATATGTTCTAAGACTTTATTAAGATACTCTGGTTTAAATAACGATGGTGTTCCTCCACCTATAAAAATACTAATTACTTCTCTATCTTGTAGGTCATTAATATGATCATTAAAGTCAGTTATAAGTCGTTTGTAATATTGTTTAGATAGGTATAAGTCATCTTTTATAGCATGTGAGTTAAAGTCACAATATGGGCACTTGCGAACACACCATGGGAAGTGAATGTAGATGCTGATTTGTTCTTGTATGTTAAACATGATTTGAAGCAGTTATGTTTCTATTTTAATGCTTTTTATTTTCACTATTTATATAAAGTTTTTTCATTATATAAACAGGGCGATGTTTCGATTCTATAAATATTCTACCTATATATTTTCCAAGTATGCCAATACTGATCATTTGTAAACCACTAAGAAATAATAAAATAGTTATTATTGACGCATATCCAGGAACATGTATACCAAACAAAATTACTTTGGCAATTATAAAAAGGCCATATAAAAAAGCTATTAGCGCAACAAATATCCCTAGATATGACCAAATTTCTAAAGGAGCTTTGCTAAAGCTAGTTATTCCATCTATAGAAAATTTAAAAAGTTTAAAATAATTCCACTTGGTTTCACCAGCAATACGAGATTCTCTTTTGTGATAAAGAATTTTTTCTTTAAATCCTATCCAGGCAAATAGACCTTTATTAAATCTAATTTTTTCTTCCAAAGATAAGAAAGCATCAATTGCTTGACGATTAAGTAATCTATAATCTCCAGCATTAGGTATTAATTTTGTATCATCACTTATTTTATTTATAAGCTTGTAAAAAATACCAGCAGTTTTTTTCTTTGTGTTGCTATCGGTTTCCCTATTTTCTCTAACGGCAGTAACAACTTCATAGCCATCTAACCAATGCTTAATCATATCTGTAATTAATTCTGGAGGATCTTGTAAGTCAGCATCTATAGAAATTGCAGCATCGCCTGAGCAATTATCAAAACCTGCATATAAAGCAGCTTCTTTACCAAAGTTTCTTGAGAGATCTACAATCTTTATATTTTGATTTATTTTTTGTCTTTGTAGTAAATCATAAAGGGTGCTATCTGTGCTGCCATCATTTATAAAAACAAGTTCATACTTGACTGGAAGCTTCTCAACAATAGGTATAAGTCTATTAAAGAGGTGTTCTAAGCCATCATGTTCATCTTTGACAGGAATAATAATACTAACCAATTTCATCTTATTAAATCCATTTGAGAGTGGTTCACACAGTCATAGATCAGATTCTATACTAAATATCTTCTTTTGAAAAGGTTTTAAATACTTGGAGTGCACGTTTAGTTAATCCAGTTTTATTACTATTTTGTCTAATATTTGTTTATTATGCCGTTCGTCTTGTTTTAAAATCTAGAGCCGTAGCTATATTATCTACTGTTATTACAATGACAACAATAATGATTTTATTTGTTGGTAGATATTTGGATATAGACCTAGGTATAGCTGTATTTTTAAATTTAACTTTGCTCAGCTATTGGATAAGTTTAAAGTATGATGATAACTATAGGAAGAGTACTTACTGGCTTATTATAGCGTTTGTTTTTTCAGGGTTAGCTGTAATGACAAAGGGACTTATGGGAATAGTGTTTCCTATGGCTATAGTCGGAATATATTCTATAGTAATGCTAGAGTGGAAAAGATTACTTGATATTAGGCTATATCTAGGACTAATAATAGTGTTGGTTATATCTGTACCATGGATTGTTGCTGTAGATGATCGTTATTCTGGGTTTGCTTATTATTATATAATGGTTCAACAGGTATTAAGATATGCAACAAACTCCCAGGATAGAGATGTTTCTATTATTATTTATTTTCTTGCATCGATAGCTGCATTTTTCCCTTGGACATTCTTTTTACCTCAAGCTCTTAGAAAATTTTTCTCTAAGAAAAGTTTCAAAGATAGAAAAAATAATAAACTGGAGTGGTTTTTATTTATATGGGGAAGTTTTATCTTTGTATTTTTTGCTATGTCGAAGTCTTTTCTGTTTGGCTATTTAACACCTTTAATATTGCCTTTTGGAATATTGATAGCTATATATATTGATAAGTTGTCAAAAGGAAGTTTTTCTAAACTTGATAAGCTATCTATAATAGTTCCAACATTCTTATTTGCCTTACTGCCTATAGCAAGCATAGTAATTTTAGCCCTGCCTATGGTTAGAGGATATATTTGGCAAGTGGCAATTTTATTATTACCAATATTTATTATTTCAATACTCGCGACATTTATTCTTGTTAAGGCTATTAAAAAAAACAAGAGCTTAAAAAGGTAGTTGCTTGTTTTTCTGTAGTGATGATATTTGTAGCAAATTTTGGCTATTGGGTGGGAGCGTATTTAGATGGTAAAAATGTAGAAAAATTCGCAGATGATATAAATTTGATAGCTAAAAAGTATCTAAATATTAAGCTTTATACTAGCCATAGGTTTTATGAAATAGGGTTTTATACTAAAAAAATACCTGTGATGATAAATGATGAGCAAGAATTGGATTATGCTAAAAGTTTTAAAAATTCAGGTACGAAAAAATATATGATGACCTATGATGAATTTATAAGCACTTGGAATAGTTCAAAAAAATTAGATTTAATTATTATTAGAAATAAGCATAATACACATTTAAGAGAAAAAGACCATGCTTTTACAGATTATAAAAAAGATATTGATAAGAATAAGTTTTTTGTTTTAGATAGAACTAATTATGCAACATTAGTGGCAAATAGGAATATCTCAATTTAGGTTTTAAAGATTAAAAATTTACTTACAATAAAAGTATATACAGCAACCAGTCCCATAGTAATAAATAAAGCCAATAGATACTGTATTTTCAAAATATGTAGCAGTATATAGTAAATAGATTCGTTTAGAGCTAAGCCAATCATTACATTTATAAAAAATTGTGAAGCAGCTCTTTTATGAGATTTTGTTGTAGTTGAGAACGTAAGAAACCTATGACCAAAATAGCTAATATTAAAAGCAATCAAAAAAGCAAAGAAATTAGCTACTAATGGCTTAAAGATATTCAGTTCAACAAGTAACCAGACGATAATAAAGTTTGTTATTGAAGCTAAAATACCAACAAAGGCAAAGAAAATAACTTGTTTTTTTAACATTGTTTGTGGAGTTTTGATGCTGTTGTTTATATTATAACTATTAGTAACAATTTTATAAGAGAAAGTTGGGATGCAGATAATAAAATATCAATTAGGGATAGTAGAAAACCTACCTTCATCAGCGAAGTATATGATGTTTAATCTAAAAAAAGGCGTAGATATAAAGTTCGGCTTAAAGGTATTACAAAGATTTGTTGATGGTAAAAGTGCAGTCGCAGGTTTTGGTGGAGATCTTTTAGAGATGTTTAATATACCTAAAGATGAAAACTATCAAAGAGCTAAATTTAATAATGAAAGAATGTCAGATAATGATGGTTATGATTTAGTGTTGTGGTTGCGAAATGATGACATGGGTGAGTTATTTCATAATGCTGCAAATATTAGAAAAGCTCTTAGCGATTATTTTTCTTTTGAAAAAAATATTTCAAGCTATATATATCATGGTAAATATGATCTTTCTGGTTTTGAAGATGGAATAGAAAACCCAAAAGGTGAAGAAGAAGTCCCTGCTGCTATAGCTATGGATGGAAGCCTAGAAGGATCAAGTTTTTGGGTGCTTCAACAGTGGTTACATGATTTTGATTGGTTAAATAGTGCTAGCCAAACACGGAAAGAAGAATGCATAGGTAGGTCGCTAGACGACTCACATCAATTTAAAAATTTAAAAGATTTTGCTCATGTGAAAAGATCTGCAAAAGAGAATTTTGAACCAGAAGCATTGCTTCTGAGAAAATCTATGCCTTGGTCAGATGATAGTTTAGAAGGTGGTTTTATGTTTTCAGCATTTGCTCCTTCATTTAGATCTTTTAATCTACAGATGGGGAATATGCTTGGTGGCAATGATGGCATAATAGACGGAGTGTTTAAATTTTCTAAAATCATTCAAACTAGTTATCTATGGTGCCCGCCATTTAAAAAAGGTAGACTAGATATATCTTTGTTAAGATGTTGATAGTATTTTGAAAAAAATAATTGAGGAAGTTTATGAAAATTATAATTAAATGGTTTTTGGTTTTTTTAGTAATATTTATTGTGGTTGGCTTAGTTGTATATATTAAAGAGGAAAAATATATAAGACAAGAAACCATGCTAAATCAAAACCATCCCAAGCCTAAGGTAGTTCCGAATAAGCATTATAATAATAAAATAATTTTTATTAATTTGAATACACATACTAAAGATATACATACTAAAGATACACATACTAAAGATACACATACTAAAGATACACATACTAAAGATACACATACTAAAGATACACATACTAAAGAGAAAAAAAAGCTAGCTCAAGATATTATATTTAAAGGAAACTATATTAAGCTAGGGTTTGTTGTTGGGAACTATTCTAGTGGTGACGTATCTTTAGACCTTACAAAAAAGTCAGTAAAGGTGACATGTCCTAGTGGTTTTGCTATCTTTCCGAATATTGTAATTACTGATTTTGGCTCTCAAAGCGAGACCCTTAGATGTAATAGACAGGAAGGTTGCGATGTTTTTTTTGACATGTATATCAATGGGATTGGTTTTTTTGCTCAGGCACGAAATGAAGCTAAAAATTCTGTAATTAGTTTAGTTAAAAATGATAAAGATGGAGTTGGAGCTATATGTGTTAAAAAAGATCAAATAAAAGATTGGAAATAATTTTTAAATTTAGAATTTATTTGATGATAAGAGTTAAGGAAATTTATGCGAGGTGTAAAATATATATTAATAGTATTAATAATTACTAGTTTAGCTGCTTGTTCTAAGGGAAATAATGAAACAAGTCAAACTGTTTTATTTACAGGAGATTATGCAAGATCAGGATTTAAACCAGGTGCATATGGATCAGAACTAGGAGCTTTAAATTTATCTATTAATCAAGTTAAAATAACTTGTCCAGATGGTTATGTAATTCCTTCTACTATTGGTGAACTAAGTTTTGGCCCTAAATTGCCTCAGGCTACCTGCGATAGAAAAGGGGGTTGTCAAACAGTTACAGTATTACTAATAAATCCTAAAACTTTTTCTGTTAAAAAAGAGTCTGTACCTGCTGATAAGCTAACTTATATGCAAGCAAATAATAAGATAGCATTAGGGGCTGTGTGCGTTAAAAAAGATCAAGTGAAAAATTGGGTTTAGCCTTATAAAAAAGCGATATGTCAAAACTTGATTTGATGTAATCTTATTAGCTTCATCTTTACTTAATTCTGATGTTCTTCGAGCTTATAAGACATAAGCAGAATTTACTATAAAACCTAATTCAATTACCAGTTAATTTAGCTAGAGTTATTATTTTGTATAACTGTTTTTAGTTAGTGCCATTTGTTATTTTTGTATAGCTCCTTTGAAATTATATAGGGTTTTATGTTTTCTACTTTTAATTCTCCTTCTTTTAGACTTAAGGTTTTTTATCAAAGTTTTTCTAAAAGGGTATTATTATAATGTAGCTTAGAATAATTGATAAATATATCCAAAAATTTTGGTAATTGTGGCATAAGAAGTTAGATATCTTAAATTAAAGATAATATTTTTTTAAGCAGTTCTATATAAAGAGAGGAGTTAAAATCAAAGCTTTGAAGAGGTTTATTTTATATACAAATAAGCTTTTACAGGTTAAAATGTACCTGTATGCAAAAAAAATATGGTATCTACGGAGGTTAAAGCATGTCTGATATTAAAAATATCACTAAGCTGCAGATAGAAGATAAAGGAAATAAATATTCTCTATATAGCTTAAAGAAACTTTCTCAAGAACTTGGTAAAGATGTAAATCGTCTGCCATATTCAATAAGAGTATTACTTGAAAACCAACTAAGAAATATCGATGGTTACAAGGTAAAAGAAGAAGATATGAATAAGGTACTAGACTGGGATGCAAAAGCTAGTTCTAGACCTGAGGTTCCACATATGCCTGCTAGAGTTGTAATGCAAGATTTTACAGGTGTTCCAGCAGTAGTTGATTTAGCGGCTATGAGAAAAGCTATCAAAGATGCTGGTGGGAATGCTGATAAAATTAATCCCCTTGTAGATACAGCCATGGTTATCGACCACTCTGTTCAAGTAGATTACTATGGTACAAAAACAGCATTAGCGCAGAACGTAGCAAAAGAGTTTGAAAGAAACGGTGAAAGATATAGCTTACTTAAATGGGCACAAAAAGCATTTGATGATTTCACAGTTGTACCACCAGGAATGGGTATTATCCACCAAGTGAACCTAGAGTATCTTGCAAAAGGTGCATTGGTTAAAAATATAGACGGTGAAAGTATAATTTATCCAGATACGTTAGTTGGTACAGATTCTCATACTACTATGATCAATGGTGTTGGTGTAGTAGGTTGGGGTGTTGGCGGTATTGAGGCCGAGGCTGTAATGCTTGGTCAACCATACTATATGGTACTTCCTGATGTTGTTGGTGTAAAACTTACTGGTAAACTAAAAACTGGGGTAACAGCTACTGATTTGGTTCTAAAAATTACTGAAGTACTTAGAAAGCACGGTGTAGTAGGTAAGTTTGTAGAGTATTATGGTGAAGGTTTAGAGAGTTTGTCTCTACCAGATAGAGCTACTATTGCAAATATGGCTCCAGAGTATGGTGCTACTATTGGTTTCTTCCCTGTTGATGAAGTTACTTTAGATTTCTTTAATAACACTAACCGTAGTGAGCTTGTAGATGCTGCGCGTGAGATGTATAAAGAACAGTTACTATTCAGAGAAAACCCAGCTGAAGAGCCAGAATATTCTAGCGCTGTAGAAATTGATTTATCTGAAGTTGGGTCTAACCTTGCAGGACCTAAGCGTCCACAAGATAGAGTTGCTTTCCATGATATGAAGAAAGCCTTTGCAGAAGCTTTAGTCCATGAGCAAGGTTTACATGGCTTTGGTCTATCTAAAGAAGAGATTGAAAAATCTGTAGAGGTAAAAGGTCTTGATGAGTCTATTACACATGGTTCACTTGCTATTGCTGCAATTACATCATGTACAAACACATCAAATCCATCATTACTTTTAGGTGCAGGTTTGCTTGCTAAAAAGGCAAATGAAAAAGGCTTAAAAGTTAAGCCTTTTGTTAAGACTTCTTTAGCTCCTGGATCACAGGTTGTGACTCAATATTTAGAGAAAGCTAATTTACTTCCAGAACTTGAAAATTTAGGCTTTAACTTGGTTGGTTATGGTTGTACTACATGTATTGGTAACTCAGGACCATTAGATCAGCCTGTAGTTGATGCAATTGATGAGGCAGATCTTGTAGTAGCTTCTGTAAGTTCTGGCAACCGTAACTTTGAAGGACGTATTAACCCTTACGTTAAAGCGAATTATTTAGCATCACCAATTCATGTTGTAGCTTATGCTTTAGTTGGTACAGTTGATTTTGATCTGGTTGAAGATGCTATTGGAGTTGATGCTGAAGGTAATAAAGTGTATCTCGCAGATGTATGGCCAACTACTGAAGAAATTGCAGCTATTCAATCTGATGTGATTAATTCAGCAATGTTTGAGAAAGCATATGCGACAGTACTTGATGGTACACAAGATTGGCAAAAACTTGATGCTCCTGAAGGTAAGCTATATGAGTTTGATAAATCTTCCACTTATATTCAGTGCCCTAGCTTCTTTGAAAAGTTTGCAGAGGGTAATGATAATCTTGATATCAAAGGCGCTAGGACTCTTTTGATGTTAGGTGATTCTGTAACTACAGACCATATATCGCCAGCTGGTGCAATACCAGAAGAGTATCCTGCGGGACAATATTTAAAATCACATGGGGTTGAGAAAAAAGACTTTAACTCATATGGTTCTCGTCGTGGTAACCATGAGGTTATGATGAGAGGTACTTTTGCAAATATTCGTATTCGTAACCTACTTTTAGATAATGTTGAAGGTGGTTTTACTAAGTATCATTTCGATGGTTCTCAACAATATCTATTTGATGCTGCAATGAAGTATAAAGAGAAAGATGTTCCATTAGTTATTTTAGCAGGTAAAGAGTATGGAACTGGTTCATCTCGTGACTGGGCAGCTAAAGGTACTTTCTTACTAGGTGTTAAAGCTGTTATTGCTGAGAGCTATGAAAGGATTCATAGATCAAATCTAGTAGGTATGGGTGTATTACCTCTTGAATATGTTGATGGACAAAGTGCTAAAACTCTTGGTTTAGATGGTTCTGAAATGTTTAATATCAAAAACTTAAATAATATTCAGCCGCGTCAAAGAGTTGTTGTTGAAGCTGTACATCCTGAGACTGCTCATACAACAACATTTGAAGCTTTAGCACGTTTGGATGCAGATGTTGATGTTGATTATCTGAAAAATGGTGGTATTTTACAAACTGTTTTAAAAGACATGATGTCATCTGATACTTCCCAAAGCTCTAGTGCTACTGAATCAAAACCTTCATCAGAGTGCTCTTCAGAAACATCTTGTCCATTTGCTAAAATGGCAAATTTCTTTAAGAAAATATTTAAATAGTTTTTTCTCTTTTTATTAGATGTTAGTCTAATATCTTTGGATTATCCTTCCAGTATGTAACATTATTATTTTCTAGGTTAACCTTTATTCTATCTGTAGTATCTGGATGCTTCATAAAAAACACGATGGATATTGCTATATCATTTGTATGATTTTCAACTTGGTGGAGCTCATTTCTATCTAACTCTATTGTAGTCCCTTCATTAAATAACATTGGTTTAGCTTTTGGGAGTTTATGCTTAGATGGGTATGGTTTAGCTATACTACCATACAAGTATTGAGTTTCTAAACCTTGTATTGTTATCGATGAAGACCAGGTATCATGATTATGAATAGGAGTTGTGTAGTGTGCTCCCCATGCTTGTATGCTTAAGCAATGCTCATCTTTGGCATTTAAGTGTATAGGTAAAATGTAGAATCTGTCGTCATCAATATTTTTTCTAAAAAAAGATAAGTTAAACCAAGTATCTTTTGTTTTATATAGCTTTAGAAGCATTTCTTTTACTACTTCTTTTTTTTCTTCTAAACATTGTGATTTTTCAATTTTAGATATAAATGGGGTAGTTATTTCTGTAATTTGATTAAGCATTTTATTTACTTATTCAAAGTCGCTTTATAGTACATGACTTTAAATGATACCTTAACTTTATACTACCCCAATAAATTAAACAATATTTTCAATTATTTAGTTCCCATCTAAGCCGCCCGTTTTTCCAATAAGTTATCGTAATAAAATTCCATAGGTTTTTTATAATTGATAGACTCATGAAATCTTCTATTATTATAAAGATCTATATAATCATCCACATCGTTTCTTAGTTCAACAATGCCAGGATATTGATTTAAATAAAATCTCTCACATTTAGCACTTCTCCAAAATCTTTCGATGCAAATGTTATCAGTTGCTCTACCTTTAGCATCCATAGATATATTTATTTTATTATCAGATAATATTTTAATATGCTCTTTTGCTGTATATTGAGTTCCTTGATCAGAGTTAAAGATATCAGGTTTACCATATTTAAATAACGCTTCTTTTAACACACTAGTTGTTAGATGTGTATCCATAGTATTAAGAAATCTTCCAAGCTAGTATTTTCTTGCTATGCCAATCTATTATGGCTGCTAAATATGCATACCCACATTCTAGTCTAATATACGTGATATCAGCACTCCATACCTTATTAGCTTTATCTATAACAACCTGATTCGTCTCATTTTTAAATACATTAAGTAAGTATGGATATTTCTTGTGTTGCTTATTAATGACAGTTGTCTTTTTTTTAGGATACAATGCCTTAATACCCATGAATTCCATAGCACTTTTGATTAGCTTCCTTCCAACTAGAAATCCTAATCTATTTAGCAACTTTACTAGCCTTCTCGTACCATAATATGGATGTTTAGTATGTATCAAATCCATTGCATTTAATAGTCTAATATCATCATTACTATTAAATTTTGATATTGGTGTATAATAGTACACACTCTTAGATACAGATAATAGTTTAAGCTGATTATTTAAAGATAATTCTAGCTTAGTATCTACAGAGTTTACTCTATCATTTGATGATACCAAGCTTTTTAGCTTTCCCATTAAAAAATCCCTCTCTACTATTACCTCGACTAGTTTTTTACTTGTTGCATCTTTATCTTTTCTAAGCTCATCTATTTCCTGCTTATACTCCTTAACAACAGAGCTTTTATCAAATGCTAAGCAAGCATTAGATAAAAATTGCTGCTTCCAATTATGCACGTTTTTAGGAAGTAAATCATACTTACTTGCTATCTCATTAACTGTCATATCGCCTTCTAGCAATTCTATAATTACTTTAGCTTTAAAATCAGCTGTATACGTTACTCTTTTTTTACTCATTTATCTATTTCCTAATTTATCTAGTTAAGTTTAACATCTAGGAATAAAAATCTTTCTAAAATCAGTAGCTTTTTCTGGGGACATTATAATTTTTCGTCGTTTAGAAAATAAGATTCCTACACTTGATCAATTTGGAGCTCCTAAAATTCTTAAAGAAGTACAAGCTAAAAAAGGTGGTTTAATTCTTGTAACTGACCCCACTGGTTCAGGTAAAAGTAGTACTTTGGCAGCATTAGTTAATGAAATAAACAAAAAAGAGGATTCTCATATTTTAACTATCGAAGATCCTGTTGAGTTTGTCCATGTTAGTCAAAGAGCGTTAGTTAATCAACGTGAAGTAAAAAGAGATACTAAAAGTTTTAATGCGGCATTAAAATCAGCACTTAGAGAAGATCCTGATTGTATTCTTGTTGGTGAAATGAGAGATTTAGAGACTATTCGTTTGGCATTAGAAGCCGCTGAGACAGGACATTTGGTTTTTAGGAACTTTTTACATACAATGTCAGCTATTAAAACTGTTGATAGGGTTATTTCGGTATTTCCTCCTGCTGAGCAAGAGTTAGTACGAAACATGCTAGCAGAATCTTTACAAATAGTTATTTCACAAAGATTGCTAAACGTAAAGGAGGGGGACGAGTTGCTAGCTATGAGGTGCTTATTTCTAACTCAGGTATTCGAAATATGATCAAAGAAAATAAGCTTTCTCAGATATATACAGCCTTACAAACAGGTACTTCAAAAGGTATGTCAACAATGGAGCAAAGTATAGAGAATCTGCTTAAAGAAGGAACTATTACACCAGAAGAGGCAGCTAAGTATATAGTTGTTAGATAATTTAATAGCCTAGTTTCTCTTTTATTTTTCCTCTAAAAATATAATAAGCATAGCCAGTATAAAGCAATAACAATGGTATCATAATAATAGCGGGTATTAATGTAAATAATAAAGTTGTATCACTGGCTTGAGCTTGTAAATAAGTTATTTTATAAGGTATTATATAAGGGAAAATAAGAGTTAACATGCTTATATAAGTAAATATAAAAATAGCGACTGCTAGCCAATATGGTAGAACATGGTTCTTTGCATCAATAACTTTTATTAAGATGAAAAAGCTAATTAAAGTAAGAATGAATAATTCTCCTAGTATTACCATCTTGTATAAGTTATTTAGAGGAAGATTTACATATAATGGTGTAATAATACCTATTATAAGCATCATAAAGGCCAGAATCTTACTACAGTTTTTGGCAAACTGTTTTGCTTTTGTGAGTAACTCATCTTCAGTTTTTAGTATTAAGCGAGTAGCTCCTAATAGGCTATAGCCAAAAACCAAAGTAATTCCAGTTACAGAAGAAAACCCAATACCGTAGAAAGTGTTATGTGGGAATCCAATAATTAACTCACCAACTATGTAGCCTTGTAAAAAAGTAGCTACAAAAGATGATATGAAAAATAAACGATCCCAGTTCTTGATACCTTTTTGTGAAGACTTTAATCTAAACTCAAAGCATATCCCTCTAAGTAGTATCATTACTACAAGTAAAATTGCTGACAGGTATATTTTCGGAAAAATATATGCAAATGCTATTGGGAACATACCGTAAAAACACGCTAAAGCAAAAACTAACCATGTTTGATTACCATCCCATGTGGGGTAATAAAACACTTGTTGCTATATCTCTTTGATGATCATTTAGGAAAGGAAATAATATTCCCATTTCTAAGGCAAAACCATCTAAAATAACATATAAAAGTAAAGCAAATGCAATTATAATCAACCAAATTAGTGCTAAATCCATGATTTATTCCTCATCACTTATATTCTTTTCAACTGATTGAAAGTATGAGTAAGGCATTCTTTCTTCTCCAAGACTACTTGGACCATCTTTCACAATTTTTAGTAAATATTTGAAATAGAAGTAACCGAATATAATAAAGTAAACAATGATTATCGAAGCTAATGAAATAAAAACCTGCCAAAAACTAATATCACTTACAGAATATTGAGTTCTGAGAATATTATAAACAACCCATGGTTGCCTACCAAACTCTGCAGTGAGCCATCCTGTGATAATTGCAACAAAACCTAGAGGTGTTGTTATTGTACAAAGTTTGAGAAACCACTTTGATGAATATATTTTTTTTCTTGGTAATAGCGTTGTTCCAACTAAGCCAATTAAAATCATTAGTGTACCAATACCAACCATTATTCTAAAACTATAAAACACGACTGCTACTACAGGCCTATCTTTTTCAGGGACTGATTTTAATCCTATTAGTTTACCATTAAGTTTATGAGTATTTATCAAAGACGCTAGCTTAGGAATTTCTATGGAAAATAAGTTTTTTTCTTGAGATTCGCTTGGATATGCAAAAATAACAAAAGGAGCACCTTTTTGTGTATTCCAAATGCCTTCTATAGCAGCTGTTTTTAGAGGCTGATTTTCATGAACTTTTCTACCAACATCATCACCAACTAAAAGCTGACTTAAGCTTAGTATTAATATTGATATTATTGAAAACTTAACACAAGTTTTTGCAAAAGAATGATGCTTATCTTTTATAAGATAATAAGAACTAACTCCCAAAATAACCATCAAGGTACTTAGGTAGGCAGCTAAAAGCATATGTATATACCTAGGAATCACAGATGGGTTAAATATAACGTGATACCAGCTATAGATTTCAAACCTACCATTTATATAATTAACACCATCAGGAGTCTGCATCCAAGAGTTTGCTGACAATATCCAAAAAGCTGATAGTGTAACACCAACAAATATGATGAAGTTTGCTAAGAAGTGCATGTATTTATTGATTCGACCCCAGCCAAAAATCATTATCCCTAAAGCACCTGCTTCAATAAAAAACGCTGTTAGAACTTCATAAGTAAATAAAGATCCAAGTACAGGCCCCACCTTCTCTGCAAATCCAGCCCAGTTAGCTCCGAATTGGAATTCCATGACAATACCTGAAACAACGCCCATACCGAATGTTAGAGCAAATGTTTTTGTCCAAAACTTAACAATAGACAGATATTTGTCATTTTTTGTAATTAACCAAAGAGCCTCAAAGATCATCAAAAAAGTTGACAATCCTATACTAAAGGCTGGAAACAGTATATGAAAGCTTACGGTGAAAGCAAACTGTATTCTTGAAAGAATTTCGACCCAGTACATAGAAAAACTCTTATTTATTAGTGCTACTTAAAATCCAGCTTTAAAAGCTAGTTATTCTCGGCTGAGAGGACTGAATTTGTAACTATAGAGTCTCATATTGTAGTAGTATGCTCAAGTTATTTTAATAATAAAAATAAAATGTAAGGTTCATTAGTATATTTTTATCAATATAATTGTAAGTATAGTGAAGGAAGTATTATGAGGAATAGAATGAAAATATTAATAGCAGGAGGTTCGGGATTTGTCGGTAGAGAGCTATCTAAACATCTAAGTAGTAAATATGAACTAACTCTTTTAACTAGATTAGAAAAGAATATTCTAGAAAACTATCATAACTTAATTACATGGGGGCAGTTAACAGAGCAAAATATTACTAAGTACGATATTGTCATAAATTTATGTGGTTACAATATTGGTCAGAAGAGCTGGAGTAGAACAGTTAAAAAAAGAATATTATCAAGCCGTATTGAGCCAACTAATAAATTGGTCAAGCTTATAGGAAATAAAAACATTTGGTTAATAAATGCTAATGCTATAGGATATTATAATTTTTCTAAATTAATCCAAGATGAATATAATCATAGTAGAGATTATGATAAATTGAACTTTGGGCAAGAAGTTGTTGATGAATGGGAGAAATGTTTAGTTGACTCTCAGCTTCAAAGATATACAATTTTTCGCTTTGGAGTGGTTATTGGTAATGGTGGAGCTTTGCAGAAGGTATCTATGTCAGCCAAACTTGGATTTATAGCTATGTTAGGAGATGGTCTTAATTATATGAGTTGGGTCAGTGTACATGATTTATGTAGAGTTTTTGATTTTGTTATTAATAATAAATTTGATAATAAAGAAATATTTAACCTTACATCACCAAATGTGTGTCAACATCAAGTATTAATGAAATTGTTGAAAAAGTATTTAGTTAAAAAATATATAATCAAAATGCCAGCGTTTGTAGTTAAGCTACTGTTTGGTCAGATGGGTGAGGAATTATTACTTTCAAGTCAGAATATTAAACCTACAAGATTACTTTCAAAAGGCTTTGTGTTTGAAGATCTAAAAATGCAAAAAGCCTTAGAAAGATATATGTAAACAAGTAAAACCTCTGTTACTAATTTATAGTTGACTTTCAGAGCTGTAGTTTGTAGGTATTTTAACTGTTACAGTAAGTCCTTTTTGGTCAATATTATTTTTAGCAGAAATTTTGCCATGATGAAGTCTAACAATCTCTGTAACTATTGCTAGGCCTAATCCACTACCATCTTCACCAGTTCCAGTTTCGCGATAAAACCTATCAAAAATCCGATCAATGTTTTCTTGAGGAACACCAATACCATTATCTTTTATCTTAACAATTATGATGCTATCTTCTTGGTAAGAATGTATTTCAATATTTCCTCCATTTGGAGTATATTTTATAGCATTTGAAATTAGGTTTTTAAATAGTATTCCAAGCAGATAGTCATTACTGTAACAATAGATTTGATTTTTACATGGAAAGAATGATACTTCAATATCCTTTTCAATTGCTTTAATAGCATTATCTGCAATAAGAGTTTCAAGGGTTTTATTAATCATAAGCTTTTTACCAAATGTAATTTGTTCATTTGGCTGAATTCGACTGAGTGTTAATAGTTGATCAATAATATGTGAATATCTATTGGTTGAGCTTTCAATCTTTACTAGCTTTTGTTTAATCTCTCCAATATCGTCTGATGCAAGTGCAATTTCGACTAGTGTTTTGACGCCAGCAATAGGCGTTTTTAACTCGTGAGCAGCATCACCAGAGAAGCGCTTTTCTCTTTCTAATGTTTCATGGAATTTTTCAATTAGAGAGTTTATCTGTTCAACTAAAGATTTAATTTCATAAGGAATGATATCTTCATCAAGTTTTTCATTCTTACGAGGGTTTATTTTTGCAACACGTTTATTTATACGTTTAAGAGGATGCAGAGCAGTCTTTAAAATATAATATATAAAAGCGATTAAAATTATGTAGGTTGAAGCTAATAGTATTGCAAATTTAAAAATTATTTGTCTAGAAACTTTATCTTTAGCCTCATTGTTTGCAAATATCGTTATGATTTTGTCATTATCCGTTTTTAATGTATATATGTACCAGTGTTTTTTGGTTCCTGATGCATTACTATAGAACCAGTCAAAACCAGCTTTTGAAACAATACTTTCATAATCTTTATGAAAAATTGGAAGATTAGAAGTTTTTAATAATAACTTTTTATGCTTAAGATCATAAACAATAAAGCCAACACTTTCATTATGATTTTTAATATCTAAAAACGATGAAGATATTTTATTGACAATTATATTTGTAGCATGTTTATCACTTTCTAAAGGATATATTTTCAAAACTGTCTCAATAACTTGAGCGGCAGACCTTAATTGATAATCAAAGAGAGCATCGTTTTGATGTTTAACTTGATAGAAACTAAAAACTGATATTACAAGCATAAATACAGCAAAGAAGCTTGCGAAAGAGACAACCAAAAAACTTAATATTGAGCCTTCTTTCTTATTTTTTATAAACATGCTATTTGTGCTTTTATTCAACTTATTGGTATATTATAAAGAATTTTGAAATTTATTATTAGTTTTATAGTTGTTATAATAATTTGTAATATTTAAAAATTATATAAGAGTGTATAGTTTACTAAATTTTATGAGTAAAATAGCTAAGCCTTTCTATACAAAATATTATGAGTGTGCGACTTTGTACTTCTATACAGATGAGGATCTTAGGTTTGATCTTGTTATAACCTGCCCTCATGCAGATCTTGGGAGTAACTTTACTGAATTTGATTATCCTGCTATAAAGCAGTTAGTGAAATTAGAAAAAAAAGATTTTGATGATTTCTTATCGATTGAATATGACTTTGGAACATATTCTCTTAGCCATGCTATAGCTCAAAAATTATATTCAGAATATAGTTTATATACTTTAATTATGGAACCAACATTTCCTCGTTCAATATTAGATGCTGGAAGGCTATATCCAAATTGTATAAGAAATATTATTGACTATGACCAGCATCCTAAATTAAAAAATTCTTTGGTAAAACTTTATGATGAGTATATGCAGAAACTTTGCCATGTTGTTGCAGTCGCCAAGAACTATAATGCTATTTCTATAGATTTGCATACGATGTCTAGTTACTCTCCAAATGTTATCCAAGAGAGATATTCTGAGGCAATAATAGAAACTCCAGAAACATTAGATGATTATATTGATTTATACAGAAAGGCACATATGGAAGGAGAAAAAAGAATAACTGAGCTTTTTACGGGAGATGCTCGTAATGGTATTTTTGCTTCTAAAGAGCTGTTAGGATCTTTGTCTTGTGAATTAGAAGCAATGGGTATAGATATACAGTACGATAAGCCATATATTCTTGCTGAGCATTTAGTGGCTCACTACCTTGTTTGCGAATTAGAAACTGTCTGTATTGATATACCTAAGGACCTTTTATCTAAAATAACAACGGCAGATAATGAAAAATACGATATAGCTAACTTAGAAGTTGATCAAAAAAAGTTAATATCAATGGCCGAAGCTTTTGCTAAGGCTATTGCTGGTACGTGTAAACAAAAACAATTGAAAGGCGCATAATTTATGGCAATAAAAACAACAAATTCTATTTCTGAAAAAATTTGGGGCAAAAAAGCTATTCATATACCTAATACTACAGATATATATGGAGCTGATTTAGTTAGCTCTTTTGTAGATAAGTATGTTACGCGTACACTCTGTTTACTTGCTAAAGACCATAAAATAGTTTTGCCTAAGAAGACTCATGATGAAGTCAAAAAAATAGTTTCTTATTTTAATAAGATTGGTCTTGATTATATAAATATGGAAAATTTTATATTTCTGCATAATGAACATTATCGGTTCTCAACAATTGTTATGAATTATGTAGATCAGATTCTAGAGTTTAGCAATCCTGAGTATACACATCTTGTACCTTTTACTTCAGCCACTGCAATTGAATTATTAGGAATTAAATATAAGAAAAACTATGGATTATCAGAGGCACTTTCTCAATTTTTAAATGATAAGTCTTTCTTAAGGCAGATGTTACATGATAAGGGCATATTAGTTCCTAGTGTAAACATAATTTCAACAGTTAGTGATGATGACTATGTTAAAAAAGCATTAAAAATATATCGTAAATATGAGAATAAAGGTATATATGAATGCGCTGTAATTATACCTAGAGCTTGCTCAGGTTATGGCATCCATTGTTTTCAAAGTGAAAAGGCATTGAGAGAAATTTTAAAGCTCATGAGAAGAGTGGAAATATTTATGATTGATCCATGGTTAGACAATCTTGGGTCGCCGGCTTTTCAAGTAAGTGTTGCTGATAAAAAAGATGACGATATTTGTTTAGGACTAAGTGATCAAATGCTAGATGGACAGACTCATTTAGGCAATAAATATAAATCTGAATTTAGTGATGAGCCAGCTGTTATTGAAATGTGTGATGAGGTAACTGAAATTCTACGTGATATGGGAGTTCGAGGAATTGTTGGTGTTGATCTTTTGATACGTAAAATAGATGGAAAGATTGTTCCATACGTCTTAGAAGTTAATGCAAGACAAACAGGAGCAATATATGCTGGATTTTTAGCCTATGAAATACGTAATGGCGAACATAAACCGTGGGTTGGACATAATAATGTAGTTGTACCAGAAGGTTCAACGATAGAAGACTATCATGAGTATTTAAAGTCAAAAGAAATAGATTATACGTATGGTGATAATGAAGGTGTTATTATTACCTGTATAGGAAATCTTGAACTAAACCATAAAGTAATGATTTTAGTTATCGCTGATACTGATGATCGTTTAAATGAAATTCTTGATATAGCAACTTCTTTTGAATAAATATTTTTCCATATATTAAATCTAATCTATTTTATTTAGTGTAGCTAGTAATTAAAAGTAATCGAAAAGAGCATTCTTTGGATATCCTATTATTTTATTGCTTGAAGTATGCCTGTAATTATCATTTGTGTACTAATAATTGTTAGTATCATTCCCATAAGTCTTTCGATTGCTCTCATACCTCTTTTGCCTAAAATACGCTTTAAAAAAGGAGCAATTAAAAGTATTAATAAGGTGGCAAGACAGGCCAGGGTTATTGATAGCCAACTTAACCATAAGCCTATACAATTGTGCTGAGCTATGATCATGACCATTGCGATACTTGAGGGGCCTGCCATTAAAGGGACTGCTAATGGCACAATAAAAGGGTCTGTATCATCTTCGGGTCTCATATTTTCATCAGATATCATCTTTAACGCCATGATAAATAAAATCACACCACCTGAGACTTGTACTGCTGCGACAGAGATACTCATTAAGCTTAAAATAGTTTTACCACAGAAGAAAAATAAACTGAGTATAAAAAAAGCTATTATCATTTCCCTTATGATTATTTTTCTTTGATCAATACTGTTGTATTTTCTAAGTATACTTAGAAATATAGGAATATTACCGATTCCGTCTGTTAATAAAAATATTGTTACAAATATTGTGTAAAAATTCATAGTTAATCTGCCTATTAAAGTGTTAATCAATGTTAAAACAAATTTAACTTTGATTAAAAAAACATGTCCTAAATTTATTTCTGTAATTTATTTGATGTTACGTTTTTAAAAAGTAAGAACATTAGCTTTTGTTTGAATGTATGTAATCTATCATATTGTTTTCATTGATGCCACTTTCTTCAGCATGAACTGTCTATACTAAACTATAGCTTTTGTTATATAGACTGTTGAAAATTTAAGTTCAAAGATTATATATTTGAAAAATATATCTAATCATAACTATCATAAATTTATAAATATTTGTGATTTTTAAAACGTATCGAGAGGCTCAAAAAACGATATATTCAAATAGTAAGCATTTTGAATAAATAGCTAAATAATTTAATAAGTCTTTTATATGCATGATTTATAAGATATGAAATTAAGTTTATGCATAAAAAATTATATGGAGTATAGATGATAGATGAGGTTTTAGACAAGAAGACCCCAAAAACAATGCTAATATTGATTACTGTAGTAGCGGCATTAGCTGGTCTTTTATTTGGTATTGATACAGGGGTGATTTCTGGTGCATTACCAATTTTACAAAAAAATTTTAATATAAGTACATTTGAGCAAGAGACTGTTGTAAGTGCAGTTTTATTTGGTGCTTTTATAGGTACTATAGTGGGTTCATTTCTATCTAGAAGATTTGGGAGGAAGACTTCTTTAATAATCGCAGCAGCTTTATACACGATAGGATCATTACTTTCAGCAAGCGCATCTGGACCAGACAGCTTAATATTCTATCGCCTTATTTTAGGTTTTTCTGTAGGAATAGCTGCTTTTGTAGCACCGATGTATTTATCTGAAATGGCCCCTAAGCATTTACGTGGTGGTATTATAAGTATGTATCAGGTTATGGTATATGTCGGAATTTTACTTTCTTTTATCAGTGATACTGTTTTTAGTTATTTTGAATCATGGCGCGGAATGTTAGGCATTATTGCTGTTCCATCGATTATCATGTTTCTTTTATTATGATTGCTACTAAAAAGTCCTAGGTGGTTGTTTTTAGCAGGTAAAGGTCAAAAGGAAGTAGAAGAAGTTCTTTTGAAAATAAGAAGAAACAGCTCTGAAATTCAGACTGAAATAACAGAGATGAACACTGTAGCACAACAGACAAAAAATGATAGTGGCTTAAAACTTTTCTTCTCAAATAATAATTTTAGAAGAGTAGTCGGTCTTGGCGTGTTGCTGCAAGTTATGCAGCAGTTTACAGGGATTAATATGATATTTTATTATGCTTCTAAGATATTTGGGATGGCAGGATTTGAATCAACAACTTCTCAAGGCTGGGTTACTGTATTTATTGGTGTAGTTAATATTATAGCATGCTTAGCTGCAATTCCTTTTGTTGATAGAAAGGGAAGAAAACCTCTGCTATATTATGGATATGTTGGCATGACTATATCAATGCTATTATTATCGATAGTTTTCTATATTGGAGTAACGTCATTATTTATAGAAATATTAGCAATCATTGCAATCTTGGGTTTCTTAATAACTTTTGCATTTAGTTCAGGGCCTGTTATTTGGGTACTATGTGCAGAAATTTTCCCATTACATGGTCGTGATTTTGGTTTATGTGTAGCAACTTGTGCAAACTGGATATCAAATTTTATTTTAGCTCTATTCTTCTTGAGTATGCTTAATGCTATAGGAGCTAGCAATACCTTTCTGGTTTTCACTATTTTTAATTTTATTTGTTTATTCTTTATCTATTTTCTGTTGCCAGAAACAAAAGGTGTTTCACTGGAATCTATTGAGGAGAAACTTAGTTCAGGAGCATCTTTAAGAAATATTGGAGAGTAATGATGAAACGTATTGCTGAGATTATCCGAGTTAAGAAAGATAGGCTTTCTGAGTATGTAAAATTACATAATAATATTCCTGATGAAGTTTTAGTAGAAATAAAAAAAGCAAACATAAGTAATTATTCTATTTTTCTCGATAAAGAAACCTTGTTTGCCTATTTTGAATATACTGGTGATGACTTTGAAAGAGATATGTCGAGAATGGCTAAATCTGAAATTATAAAGATATGGTGGCGTAAGACTGATTTATGCCAAGAGCCTTTTTTAGATAGAGATCAGGGAGATTGGTGGAAGAAATTAGAGCAAGTTTTTTTATGGAGTAAATAGGTTAGGTATCCTACTTCAAATATAAATAAATTAGTAATTGTTATAAAGGAGTAATTATGAGTAGGTTAAAAGGTAAAGTTGCAATAGTTACAGCAGCTGGTCAAGGTATAGGCAAAGCAACGGCTTTGGCCTTTGCAAGACAAGGAGCCAAGGTGTATGCTACGGATATTAACAGGCAAACGTTGCAAGAACTTTCTCAAGAGTGTAGCTTCATTGAAATATTTGAATTAGATGTTACTAAGCAGCAACAAATTGAGAGCTTTGCAAATAAGATAGGTAGTGTTGATATATTATTTAATTGTGCAGGATTTGTTCATCATGGCACGTTTTTAGAAACAGAAGTTTCAGATTTGGACTGGTCTTTTAACTTAAATGTACGTTCTATGTATTTTATGATTAAAGCTTTTCTACCAGTTATGTTGGAACAAAAAAGTGGTTCAATAATTAATATGTCATCAGTAGCATCTAGTATCAAAGGTGTACCAAATCGTTTTGTTTATACTACAACTAAAGCCGCTACTATTGGCTTAACAAAATCAATAGCAGCAGATTTTGTTAAAGATGGCATTCGTGTAAACGCAATTTGTCCAGGAACTATTGAATCTCCATCTTTATTAGCTAGGATCAAAGCTCAAGGAGGCGAGCAGGCCAGACTGGACTTTATTAATCGCCAGCCTATGGGTAGATTAGGTGTAGTTGATGAAGTTGCTGCATTAGCTGTTTATTTAGCTAGTGATGAAAGTGTTTTCGTTACCGGTGGGCAGCATGTCATAGATGGTGGTTGGGCAAATTAAAATAAATTTAAATTATGAAAGAATATAGATAATAAAGGAGAATATGGAAGATGAAATTCTTACGTTATGGAGAGGTAAATAATGAAAAACCTGCTGTTTTGGATGAAAAGGGTAATGTTAGAGATTTATCAGGGCATGTAAAAGACATTTCCTCACAAACGATTAATTATATTTTAGAAGAGCTTATTGTAGATAAAGATTTTAATATCGAAGAATTACCAATAGTAGATAAAGCAAATATTTTACGAATTGGTGCTCCAATTTCAGGCGTTGGTAAATTTATCTGTATTGGGTTAAATTATATTGATCATGCAGAAGAAAGTAAAATGGCACGACCATCAGAGCCACTTGTTTTTTTCAAAATTCACAAGTGCTTTATGCGGCCCTAATGATGATATCATTATTCCTCCAAATTCTAAGAAGGTTGATTGGGAAGTAGAGCTAGGTGTAATTATTGGAAAAGATGGTATTCATATAGATGAAGCTGATGCGATGTCACATGTTGCAGGATTTTGTGTTATTAATGACCTTTCAGAGAGAGAGTTTCAACTATAAAGACATGGTCAGTGGGTTAAAGGTAAGAGTTATCGTAATTTTGGTCCTATTGGTCCTTGGCTAGTTACTCAAGATGAGATCAATGATGTTGATGATCTAAATATGCATTTATCAGTTAATGCTAAAGAGTTCCAGAATGGTAATACAAAAGACCTAATTTTTAAAATACCTCATTTAATATCCTACCTTAGTCAGTTTTGTGATTTAAAAGAGGGAGATATTATCTCAACAGGGACTCCAAAAGGAGTTGGTATAGGTCAAAATCCTCAAGTTTATCTAAAAGCAGGAGATAGTGTTGTGCTATCTATAGCAGGTTTGGGAGAGCAAAGACAAAAAGTTATTAATTACAAAGCATAAAGGCTGGCTATAACTATGATTATAAAAGATATAACAGTTCATGATATACGCTTTCAGACTTCGAAAAGCTTAGATGGCTCAGATGCAATGAATAAAGATCCTGATTATTCAGCTGCATATGTTATTTTGCATACAGATCAGGGGTTACAAGGTCATGGTTTAACATTTAGCATAGGTCGAGGTAACGAGGTCTGTGTAGCAGCAGTAGAAGCCTTATCATACTTAGTTAAGGGTCATGCTTTGTCTGAGTTTACTAATGATATGGGTAAATTCTTGAAATATATCACAGGTGATAGTCAATTACGATGGTTAGGTCCTGATAAAGGAGCTATTCATTTAGCAACAGCTGCTATTGTAAATGCTGTATGGGATTTATGGGCTAAGGTAGAAAAAAAACCTTTATGGAAATTAATTACGGATATGTCCCCAGAAGAGCTTATTAAATGTATTGATTTTACATATATAACAGATGTCATAACTCGATCAGAAGCTTTAAAAATTCTTAAAAGCAAAGAAGCTACAAAACATCAGCGTATCCAATAAATGCTTGAAAATGGTTACCCAGCTTATACAACTTCAGCTGGTTGGTTAGATTATTCTGATGATAAACTTAGAAGGTTATGTCAAGAGTCAGTAGATTTAGGCTGGAACTATATAAAGTTAAAAGTAGGTGAAAATATCGATGATGATATTAGACGATGTGGTATTGCTAGAGAAGTTATAGGAGCTGATCGACGTTTAATGATCGACGCCAATTAGTGTTGGGAAGTAAGTGAAGCTGTTGAGTGAGTTAATAAACTCAAGCGATTTGATCCATGGTTTATTGAAGAACCTACAAGCCCTGACGATGTGTTAGGGCATAAGAAAATACGTCAGCAAATTAAACCAGTTAAGGTAGCAACAGGAGAGCATTGTCAGAATCGCATAATATTCAAGCAGTTTATTGAATCTGGAGCATTAGATGTTTGTCAAATTGATAGTTGTAGACTAGGTGGAGTTAATGAAATTTTAAGTGTTTATCTTATGGCAGCTAAGTATAATATTCCAGTTTGTCCTCATGCTGGAGGAGTTGGCTTATGTGAATATGTTCAACATCTTTCTTTTATTGATTATATTGCTATTTCCGGAACACTTGAAGATAGAGTGACTGAGTATGTTGATCACTTGCATGAACATTTCGTTAATCCTGTAGTTATTGAAAATGGTTGCTATAGGGCTCCAATGGCTCCTGGTTATAGTATAGAAATGTTCCAAGAGTCATTAAAAACCTATAGTTACCCTCTTGGTAAAGCATGGTGTCAAGTGTAAAGAAGAGATAATTTATGAATTATAGAAAGTTAGGCAAACTGCCATTAACTGTATCAGAGATAGGCTTTGGTGGAGCTCCAATAGGTAACCTATATACTAGTGTTAGTAATGATCAAGTTACTTCAGTTATAGATTCTGCTTGGGAGCAAGGAGTTCGCTATTTTGATACAGCTCCTCAGTATGGCCATGGTTTAAGTGAGCATCGACTTGGTTATAATTTGTATAAATACCCTAGAGATGAGTTTGTGCTATCAACCAAAGTTGGCAAGGTTTTAACTCCTGCTCGTGGAAATTTTAAGACTGATGAAGAGTGGTTTGTAAATCCCTTACCTAATGAAATTCATTATGATTATTCCTATACTGGCTTTATGAGAAGTATTGAAGGGAGCTTACAACGTTTGGGAGTAAATTATCTTGATATTGTTCATATCCACGATTTAGATAGAATAGTTTTAGGTAGTGATTTTGAAAGGCAATTTGCTATTACTATGAGATCTGGTTATAAAGCTTTAGAAGAGCTAAAAAACCAAGGGATAATAAAAGCAATTAGTTTGGGTGTAAAACAATGGCAAGTTTGTGATCAAGCTTTACAGCAGGCAGATTTTGACTGCTTTATGCTACAAGGGAGTTATACGCTTTTAGACCAAAGTGCCAAGGAATTTTTAAATACTTGCTTTCAAAAACAGATCGCTGTATTACAAGCAAGACCCTTTGAATCAGGTATTTTAGCTACAGGTATCCATAAGGATATGAAATATAATTATATTTCTCCAGATGAGAATATCCAAAAGAAAGTTATGGAAATACAAAAACTATGCACTAAATATAACTTAGCTATAAATGCTGTAGCATTAGCTTTTCCTCTACGTCACCCTAGTATGGCTTCTGTAGTTACAGGAATGAGACAAAGTAGCGAATTAAGAAACAATATTGAAGCATATCAGAAATTAATCCCCATTGGATTGTGGCAAGATCTAAATGAAATATTGATCTAAATTATGGAACCAAACTTATGATACTTGATTCGCATGTGCATTTTATAGACTATCAGAATAATAAGGATGATTATCCATGGATAGATTCTAATATGGATGTCCTAAAGCAAGAGTTATTGCCTCAACAACTATATCATGATAGTCGAATATCTAATGTAAATTCAGTGATAGCAATACAAGCAGTACGATCTATAAAAGAAACAGAATGGTTATTAAAACTTGCTACTGAAAATGATTTTATTGCAGGAGTTGTTGGTTGGGTTGATTTAAGTTCAAACAGTGCTTTGATAAATCTAAGAAAACTTAGCAAAAATAATAAATTTATCGGTGTTCGTAACATGCTACAAGATAGAGAGAATATTGATTTTATGTTATCAGATGATTTCTGTAGAGGAATATCATCATTAAGTTTATTTGATATTAGTTATGATCTATTAATAAAGCCAGAACATATAGAGAATGCATCTAAGCTAGTTTCTAAATACCCAGATATAAAATTCATAGTTGATCATATGGCAAAGCCTTGTATAAAAGATCAAAAATTTGAAGGCTGGAAAGAGGATATGATTGAATTATCAAAATATGAGAATGTAGCTTGTAAACTCTCGGGATTAGTTACAGAAGCAGATACAAATAATTGGAAGTTTGCAGACTTCACAGGCTATTTAGATATTATCTTCCAAAACTTTGGTAGTAATAGAGTCATATATGGTTCAGATTGGCCTGTTCATAAGCTTGCCAGTACATATCGACAACAATTTAGTATAATAAATGATTATATAATAAATAATACATCTAACGTCAAACAAACTTATGAGAAAATATTTTTTAGAAATGCTTTAAGTTTTTATCCACGCTTAAAAATTAGTAATTCTTAGCAATGAGAATAGTATTTCACCTATTTTTTGTGTGCTCAAGAAAACAGCCTGTATTTGTGTGGGCGAATAAACATTCTTGGTTTTACATTACAAAAATTTTGGAAACTATATTAACTTTAGATATTTTAAAATCTAAAAAGCTTATAATTTAAGCATTGATTTATTTTGGAAGAAAGAAGGCAAAAGGTATACCAATAACAGCTGTAAAACAAATGCTTAGAAGAATCTTTGGAGTGGCCACATACCAGCCATTACTCCAGGAGCTGCTCGAATAAAAAAAATCATAACTATAGCTTAAAGTTGCAATCAAACATATTGTCCGCAATAGTAATCAAAAAAATTGTGAGATTCATCCATGGAATTATTAACTTAATGTTTCAAAGTTATTAGCACATCAAAGAAATATTGATTATTCAAAATAGAATTTTTAATTGATCTCTTCGTATTAATAATAAGTATTATTAGTCTGTTCTATAATTTCTATTTAAGTTCATCTACTATTTTTTGTTGTTCAATATCTAGTTTAACAGACTTTGATTTATCACTAGCAATATACATATAGACAACAGGTAGGACAACTAAAGAGAAAAGAGCTCCAATAACTAGACCACTTGATATAACTACACCAATACAGTTCCTACTTACTGCACCAGCTCCTGTAGAGGTGACAAGAGGAATTACACCAACAACCATAGCTGATACAGTCATTAATATCGGTCTTAAACGTTGTGATGAGGATTTGACGATTGCATCATATTTACTTAATCTTTCATGTTTTTGTAAATGATTGGCAAACTCAACAACCATAATTCCTTGTTTTGATATTAGTCCTATTAGTGTTACTAGACCAAGCTCAGTGTAGATATTTAGTGAAGCCCAACCTGCACCAATATATTGCCCGACATATAAAGGAATCAAGGCTCCTGAAATAGCCATTGGGATGGTTACTAGGATAACTAGTGAATCTCTAAAACTTTCAAATTGAGCAGATAGAGCTAAGAATATTAGCACAATTGCAAAAGCAAAGGCGACCATCATGGTATTGCCATTTTCAACATATTGGCGAGCTGAACCTGAGAAATTATATGAGAATCCCGCTGGTAGTTGGTCTCTAACTACATTTTTAACATAATCAACAGCTTGTCCCTGGGTGACACCGGGCGCCATAACTGCAGAAATTGTTGCAGAGTTTAGCTGTTGGAAAGTGTTTTGTGTTAGAGGTTGTCCTTTTGTTTTAAATGTCATTAGAGCTGATAGGGGAACTTCGGAATTAAATAAATCTGAAGAGTCATCTGAGCGTATAAAGATACTTCCTAGTTGTTCTTGGGTTAACATCTCATTTCTAGCTAATTGAGGTATCACTTGGAAACTATAACCTTTGAGGAAGAAATAGTTTATGTAACCACCAGCATATGAAGAGCCAAGTGTTTTGGCAATATCAGCCATTGTGATTCCTAGGATGCCTGCTTTTTCACGATCTATGTTTATATCAACAACAGGGTTATCAAATTTAAGGTCGCTTTGTGTAAAAACAAATAGGCCACTTTTCATCATCTTATCAATGACTTTATTAGTAATGTCATTTATTGCTTTATAATCATTAACACTTTGAATAACCAGAGAGAGAGGGGCACCTCGAGGAATCCCCGGTAGAGAAGGCATTTGTTGTACATATGTTTGTATACCAGGCAATGCAGTTACTCTAGATTGGATTAAGTTAGCTGCCTTTTGCTGAGAAATTTTTCTGTCATCCCAAGGTTTCATAATAAATCCACTAAAGATTACATTAGAACCCATTACACCGTTTAGAATAAAAGTATCTTTTTTACCAGGTACTTTGTCTAAAGTTTGATTTAGCTTTTTACCAAAAGCTTCTGAGTAATTAATATTCGCAGAAGATGGGGCTTGACCTATTACCGCAATAAATCCCTGATCTTCAGTTGGAGCAAGTTCTGATTTGATGCCAGTCCCCATTATAAAACAGCTAATAAGTACTATAATTCCCATTATAGCAATGGCTGGTTTTATATCTAAAACAAATATGAGTAAAGACTTATATTTTGCTGTTAACTTACTAAATACTGAATCTACAAATTTCACTAATTTAGAGCTCATCATTTGGCGATTAAGTACTTTTGAACATATCATTGGCGATAGTGTATAGGCAACTATACCAGATATAAGTACAGCTCCAGCAAGTGAGTAGGCAAACTCAGTAAATAATTGTCCTGTAAATCCTCCCATCATTCCAATAGGAGCATATACGACTAGTAGAGTTAAAGTCATTAATACTACAGGGTTAGCTATTTCTCTAGCCCCTTTTATTGCTGCAGGGAAAGGTTCCATGCCTTCTTCAATATGGCGATAAATATTTTCAAGTACAACAATAGCGTCATCAACCACTAATCCTATGGCAAGGATCATCGCTAATAAGGTTAGGAGATTTATTGAGAATCCCATCATGCTCATTAAGAAAAAAGAGCCTATAATTGATAAAGGAATAGCTATTACAGGTACAATAATTGCTCTTAGTGACCCTAAAAATAAAAACATTACAATAGACACGATAATTATTGCTTCAGCAAGAGTGTGAATAACCTCATCAATTGAGCTTTCTATATATAAGGTTTGGTTGTAAGCAATATCAACATCTAAACCATTAGGTAAGCTGGCTTTAATATTTGGAAGTTCTTTGATTAGATTGGCAACAACTGAAAGGGGATTATCTTCTGGTGAAACTACTGCACCTGCAAGTACAGCATTTTTACCAGCAAAGTATACTGAAGAGTTATAGTCTTGAGCGCCAAGTTCTACTTTTGCAACATCTTTCAGTCTAACTACTTGTTTACTACTTTTTTTGATAATGAGGTTTTCATAGTCTTGGGCTTTAGACATACTTGTCTCAGGGTTTAGCGTATAGTTTAAATATGGTCCTTGTATTTGACCACCAGCTGAGACCAAACTGTTAGCGCCAATTGCTTGAGATAGCTCATTAGGAGTTATGCCATATTCTGCCATACGAGATTTGTTAGGATATGCACGCATTGCATATGGCTTATTGCCCCATACATCTATTTCTGATAATCCACCTTTAGCAAGTAGTTTTGGTGTTAGCTCTGAGTTTATATATGCAGATATTTCTGAGGAATCCATTGTTTTACTGGTAAAAGCAAGAATTAATGCGGGGAAATTATCAGCTGGATTTAATTTGATTGCAGGAGAATAAGCATCTTTGGGTAGTTGATTAAGAACAGAGTTTACATTTTGTACAACTTCAGATAAAACATCATTAGAGTTATAGCCAAGCTTAACATATACCGTAATTGTACTAGTTCCTAGGGCAGACTCAGATGTCATATAGTCGATGCCTTTTGATGAGCCGACAGATGCTTCTATTGGTCTAGTTACAAATGCTTGAATCGTTGCTGGGTTTGCGCCTGGGTATGATGTTGTAACTGTGATGGTTGCACTATCAATATAGGGATATTGCCTAATCTGAAGGTTAAAAAATGAACCAACTCCAACAACAATAATCATAAAACTTATTGAAAGAGATAAAACAGGTCTTCTTATGAAAATATCAATAAGACGCATTGTTACATTCCTTGTTCATATATATTATTGTTTAATTTTACGCTATTGTTTAGCATCGCATCACTTCCCTTATGGAGTTTGTTTTGTCCGGAAGTGATTATTGTTGTTCCAGATTTTAAACCATTAACTAGAGCAAGATTGTTTCTTGTTTCTATGACATTAATGTTAGCTTGACCAACTTTATATAGGGTTTTATCTAAAGTAACAGTTTTCATCCCTCCTTCTGCTGTAGATGTATATGATACTTTTTGAGGCTTACCATCCTTGTTTAAAACCGGTTTTAAAGTAAATACCGACTCTCCATACAAACTGTATGATACCGCGTTTCTTGGAATTACAATGGAGTCTTTTTTTATTGGTAGGCTTACATGAACAGTTAAAAACATACCAGGGACAATTTGACGTTTTGTATTTTTGTATGTTGCTTGAACCATTATTGATCTGTTTGAGTCATTAATAAAAGAGTTTATGGCAGTGATTTTTGCAGTAAATTTCCTGCCAGGATATGAGTCAGAATAGAAGTTAATGCTTTGTCCTATTTTTATCATACTAACTTTGTTTTGTTGTATTGAGAATGTAATAAAAATTGGATTTACTTTTGTAAGTGTTGCAGCGTTGTCACCATTCTTAAAGTATTGCCCTAAACTTATGTTTCTAAGACCTATTTTGCCATCAAAAGGAGCTTTAACTTCTTTAAAACCAATTTGAGATTCAATGTTTTGTACTTGTGCTAAGGCTGCTAAATAGTTTGCGTTAGCTTTATCTGCAGTTTCTTTTGATGTAGCTCTTTGCTCTACAAGCTTGTTATAACGGCCTGTGGTTATCTTAGCAAGTTTTAGTTTTGAAAAAGCTTCCTCCAAATTTGCTTTTAATTGGCTTGTATCTAATTTGAAAAGTAGGTCGCCTTTTTTTACTTCTTGCCCACTTTTGAAATTAATTTCACTAACAATACCACCAGACTGTGATGAAATTTGTGTTGACTGAATAGCTTGTGCTTCACCAATAGTATTAATAATTTGTTGCCAATCTGTTTTTTTCACAATAGTTGATGTAACTGGAACAGGTTGAGGCACATAAGATGCCATACCTTTTTTTATCATGCTTTGTATAAACTCAGCAAATCCAAAGATGCTTCCAAATATTAGCAGTGTTGCTACCACCACTACTACCGAGGCAACATTCTTATTTTGTAGTTTGGCAAGTAATGCTCTTATTTTTTTAATTTGAAATATGAAATAAACAATTGTCAAAGTTAAACCTAATTTGCCTAAGATTAGCCATGCAATTATGATTGTTATTACGCCAAAGATAGTGTAGTTTTTTTTATTAGCATTAATTTTTTGTTTAATTTTTTCAAAAGTTTTTTTGAAGTCCACAGTTTTATCTCACTATTTTTTAAATATTTTTATAAAAAGGCTGATACAATTGACTACCAGTAAGCAGCTAAAGAATAAAAAGCTATAAACTGCTAGGCTATAGCCAGAAATCTGTTTAGAGATTTCTGAGCAACTTTCAACTGATCCTGTAATCGATTTGGTAACACTAAGTAAAAACGGATTATCTATCCCACCACATGAAGCAACATTTGTTGTTGGAGTGTTGGTGAAATACTGTAAATGTATTTGGTCTGCGGCGACATACATGCCTAGGATTATAACTGCTAAAGTCATTATTTGTATGGCTAGTGAAAAGCCTTTTGGTGATTTTTTAATCCATCCTAATATACTAAAAACTAGTATACATAGTACAGATAATTGTTGTAAAAGACACATGGGACATGGCTTCCACCCAAGAATAGTCATTGTAAAAACAACTGTACATAAGGTTAAAATACAGACTACGGTGTTGATAGGAAAAATATAGTTGTTGATGTTTCTCATTCTGCGAAGTATTTTTTTATAAAAAAGGCTTTCGCAATTGTATCACAATTTTAGTTCATTTTTTATAGTATCAATATAGAGATTATTTATGGAGTTTTTTAGATCACTTTTATGAGTGTCAGTTACTATTCTCTGCACATTTAAATTATTAATGATATCTATAGTTCTTTCTAGAGATTTATAATTTCTTAGAGCCTTTTTTGTTTTGGTAATATTTATGTACTTTACGTACACCTCAGTACCTTTTTTAAACAAGATTCTATTTCTTAGTAAGTTTGCACTTTTTATAAGGTTTAAAGCTATTGATGCATTTATGTGGTCTTCCAGTATTTGTCTGATATTAATGGCTGCATTTAGTATTTTAAATTGTTCATTTGTTAATAATAATTCTCTCTTTATGCATTCTAGATGTTTTTTAGGAATTTCTAAAAAACATAAGGCAATTTTTTGCCTTGTATCTGAGTTTATATACTTATGGTTGTTAAAGAAATTTGTGTTAGGTATCAATCTAAGTAAGTTTTTTATTGTTGGAAATACTTTTTCTAATGAGCCTAGATTATCTAGTGTCTCAAAAAAAACTTTAGGGTTTGTAAGAGCTTTAATAAATTCTATATGCAAACGCTCTTTTGAAAGATGATCTAATTCATCAGTTTTTGAAAGGTATCTTGCAAGTTGTTTAGTTTCATATGCTACCGAGAAGTTAAATTCAGAAAGTTGAGACTTAAATCTGGCTAATCGAATAACCCGTAAAGGATCATCAATAAAAGCTTCTGAGGTATGTCGTAAAACTCTGTCTTTGACATCTTGTTGGCCATTGAAGGGATCTATTATATTGCCATTTTCCCCTATAGCCATAGAGTTAATAGTTAAATCTCTACGTTTAAGATCATCTTCAAGGGTTGTATCTTTTGAGAAGAATGTTTCAAAGCCGTGATATCCTTTTGCAACTTTCTTTTCTGATCTGGCAAGAGCATATTCTTCTTTTGTTTTTGGGTCTAGAAAAACTGGAAATGAGGAGTTGATTTTAAGATATCCTGTAGATAACATTTGTTCTTCAGTTGCTCCAACAACAAGCCAGTCTCTATCTTTGTGAGACAATCTTAGTAATCTATCTCTAACTGCACCACCGACTAGATATACTCTCATCATTCAGCTAGTTAAATTTGCTTAGCTTTATATTAACAGAAAAAAGTGTATAATTATTCGTTACTTAATGTCGTTTAAAAGCATCTTTTTATAAATTATGGCAAATATGATTGATAAATTAGACCTTAAATCACAAGGCCCAGGGTCTCTTAGTGGTGAAATGTCAAGTAAAGAAAAGGTAACAACTCTTTATAAAAGGCTATTAGGCCAAGTTAAACACTTATGGCATTTCTTGGTTTTAGCTGCTATAGGTAGTATATTTTTCTCAGCAGCTGATGCTTCGATGATATACCTTATAAATCCTATACTAAACTATGGTTTTGGTGCTGGTGGAGATGTCACCAAGCAAAGTGCTAGTATCTTGATGTTGATGGGTGTTGGTATGGTTGGGCTATTAACAATGAGATCTATAGGGTCTTTTCTGTCTAGCTACTTTATAGGCTCGCTAGGACAAAAAGTTGTATATAAGTTTAGAAAAGACATCTATAAACGATTTATGAATCTACCAGCGACTTTTTTTGATAAGCATTCTTCAGGTCAAATTATTTCAAGGCTTTTATACAATGTTGATCAGGTTACTGAAGCTACATCAACGGCTATTATAACAGTAGTTCAAGATGGTACTTTTGTAATAGGTCTTGTGATAGTGATGGTTATATCAAGTTGGCAGCTATCTTTATTTTTGATATTAGTTGGTCCATTTTTAGGTGTATTTATATCTCTGATAAACAAGAAATTCAGATCATTAAGTAGAAATACTCAGTCATCCATGGGTAATGTTACCCATACTGCGGAAGAAACTCTTAGAAACTATAAAGAAATAAGAATATTTGGTGCACAAGATAAACAACAAAATAAGTTTTTTAAAAGTCTTGACTATACCTATTCTCAACAGATAAGAACAATTGCTTTAGATTCTTTAACATCACCTATTATTCAGATTATAGCATCTCTTGTTTTGGCACTTTCGTTATTTACAATTGCTATTTTTGGTACTAATGAAGGTGGAGGATCATCTTGGTTAACAGCTGGCTCCTTTGCATCTTTCTTTGCAGCAGCAGCAGCTATTTTGAAACCAATAAAGAATCTTACCAAGGTAAATGTGGTTATTCAGAAAGCTGTGGCAGCAACTGAGGATATCTTTTATATTCTTGATTATCCAGCAGAAGAAGAAACTGGTAAAAAAGAGCTTAAGAATATATCTGGTGATGTAAGCATTAAAGATGTAAGTTTTGCCTTTAGTACACTTAATGTTTTAAATGGCGTAAGTGTTGATATCAATGCTGGTGAAACAGTGGCATTCGTTGGTAAGTCAGGTAGCGGGAAAACTACACTTACAAGTATTATTTCAAGATTTTATACCCAGCATAATGGGCAGATAGTTCTTGATGGTGTAGACACTCGTGAACTATCATTAGAGAATTTAAGATCTCATTTATCGATGGTTTCACAAAATGTTCATCTATTTGATGACACTGTTTATAATAATATTGCTTTTGGTTTATCAAAAGAAGTCTCAGAAGAGGAAGTTATAGATGTTCTTAAAAGAGCAAATGCTTATGATTTTGTCCAAGAATTGCCAGAAGGTATGCATACAAATATAGGGAATAATGGCTCTAAACTATCTGGGGGCCAAAGACAGAGAATTTCAATAGCTAGGGCATTATTAAAAAATGCGCCCATACTAATATTTGATGAGGCTACTAGTGCGCTAGATAATGAGTCAGAAAGAGTTGTTCAGCAAGAGCTTGAGAGCCTAACTAAATCATGTACAACTTTGGTCATTGCACATAGATTAAGTACAGTTGAAAGTGCTGACAAGATTGTTGTTATGGATGGTGGGAGAATTGTTGAAAGTGGTAAACATGAAGAGCTTCTGGAACAAGGAGGTCTTTATACTAGATTATATAAATCTGGACTTGAGTAGTTAAATGATAGACAGATTCTGGTACCAGCGAAATCCAAATTTGTTGAGCTATATTCTAAAACCTATTTCTAGTATTTTTTCAAAAATTGCTACTAATCGCAAACTAAAACAGCAACAGACACAATATAAATCAAAGATACCTGTTGTTATCGTTGGTAATATATCTGTTGGTGGTACAGGAAAGACTCCTGTAGTTAGAAGGTTAATTCAAGAATATCTAACTGAAGATAAGCATCCTGTAATTATCAGCCGTGGCTACGGTGCAAAAGCTGAAAGCTATCCGTTTGAGGTTAGTTCAGATACTCCGGCTGATAAGTGTGGTGATGAGCCAGCGATGTTGTATGATGCTTTAAGTGGCCAAGTGCCAATAGTTATATCACCTCAAAGAGTTGATTCTGTAAAATATATTGAAGAAAAATATCCAAGTACTGATGTTATAGTTAGTGATGATGGTTTACAGCACTATAAGCTTGCTAGAGATAAAGAAATAGTAGTTGTGGATGCCGGTAGAATGTTTGGTAATCAATTATGCATTCCTGCTGGACCCTTAAGAGAGCCTGTTGATAGATTGAAATCAGTTGATGAAATTATTGTTATTGGTAATTGTTCTGAAGAAGATAAAAGCTACTTAAGAAATTATAATCAAAATATTACTTTTGCTAAGATTGCTGCAACTGAGTTTGTGAATATTGTCTCAGACGAAAGAGTATATAAAGATCAATTTTTGAATAAAAAAGTTGTTGCTGTGGCGGGTATCGGTAATCCAACTAAATTTTTTCAAACTTTAGTAGATAATAGAGTAGATATCGTTGATAAAAAAATATTCAAAGATCACTATAAGTTTGAGCAAAAGGATTTTGCTAATATTAAAGATAACCAAGCAGTCGTTATGACATATAAAGATGCTATCAAATGTAAATCTTTTGCCAGAGATAATTGGTGGTATCTAGATATAGAGTTATTATTGTAGCTTTAATTGTATGTTAAGGGAAACTGGTCATATTAAAATATGGATAAACGTTGGAAGGATGAATATTAAGGTTATTCTTTCATTTATAATATGATCACCAATTAATTTTTTAGTTTGAGCTAAATTCTAATTTTTAGATATGGCGAATTTAAATATAGTTAATAAGATTAAGCTTAATAAAATTGTACAAAACCCAGCTAGCATGAATGGGACTTTTGATGTCTGGGCATTGAATAAATTATAATAATCTCCATGTAAATAATTTTGAAATAGATCATTATATGTCCTTTCCTTTTGGTAATTTTGCCTATACAAATTCATTTAGAGAAGAGTTATATGATAGCTTTGAAACTTATGCTGATACCACATTTGAATTAATAGATGCTTTATCATCATCAAATGCTAAAACTGCTGTTGAGCTATCTTTATCCCCATTTTTTACTCGACAATATAGCAGCATATCTCAGATACTAAAGATAGAATCACAATCATCGATATTGGGTAAAGTGGGAACAAAATTGATTAATGAAATAAAATTAAACAATTCATCCAACATACATTTTTATGCTCTAGATGAAACATCAATCTTAAAGCCTAACTCAAAAAGCATGGATAGAAGAAGATTTGTTTATGGATTGACTAATGGTACGGGTAAAGTTGGCATAGGTCATTCATACTCTTATTTAGTATACTTAGGCAGGAGATGGGGCAATGGGTGGTACCTGTTAATTTGCAGCGAGTGACTGCTGCTGATTCTGGTATTAGTGTAGGCTTAGATCAATTCCATAAATACATATCTAATCAAGAGAATTCAGGAGATATTAATGTTCTGATTGGTGACTCAAAATACAGTTCAATGGAATGTATTCATAGAGTTTACTCAGAACATAATAATACATTATTGTTAAGCAGGCTTAACTCTGTTAGAAATTTATCTTTTCAAGATCATAGTGATAATAAGCTCAAAAAATATGGTGAGTCTTTTAAATTAAATGATGAATCAACATGGACTACAGCTCCATCTGATTCTGAACAATGTGAAATAGTTACCACACGAGGAAAAGTATATACTGTAAAATTGACTCGTTGGAATAATTTAATTATTCATGGAAAAAGGAACATGCCAATGCATGAGAATTGTTTTGATATTGTTAAAGTTCAAGTTTTTAAAGACAATGGAGATCCAGTATACTACAAAAATATGTGGTTGATGTTAGCTGGCAAAGATAGAGGAAAGCTGACTAGTTTTGAAATATTTTCTAGATATTCAAGTAGATTTAATATTGAGCATTTCTTTAGGTTTTCTAAGCAACATTTACTTTTAGGTAAATATGAAACTCCAGATACTCCAACACTAGATATTTGGAATCAAGTTAGTGTACTTGCCTACATAAATTCACTTGCATGTGCAAGTTTATTGGATACGGATTTATTACATCCTTGGCAAAAACAAATGCGTAAAAACAATAGTATTTACACGCCTTATCAAGTGCAAAGGAATCTATCAACCATATTACAAGAGATTGGTTCACCAGCAAAGCATTGTGTATATAAATCTCATGGATATGGACGAGCTCCAGGTACTATTTTAAATAAAAGAGCTTCTTATCAGCCTTATAAAAAATCAGAAAATAGTGAGTATGGTAAAAAACAAAAAATACCAGACTCTAAGATAGTTTTGAAAAAGTCTAAAAATGAAATAATTAGTGTTCTAGAACTAACAAATCATCAAACTAATTTGTTAAATTCCTATATAAATTAGGCAGATTTTAGAAAATTATATAGTATTTGAGATTCCGCTGATAGGTGGAAGAGATTACTACACATCAAAAGTCCTAATGAAACTATGTGGTGTAAGAGTTAGTTTTGACTCAACAAATGTAAATAATGATGCTGTTAAGGCATTAGAAAAAGTTATCATTGCAGAAGCGGTACCATAACCTGTCGAAATAGAAATTATACCTAAAGAAGTGAACATTGGACCTAAAAATCCAATACCAAATGTTATGACATAAATACCTATCAACATGATTATTGGTATACTAGAACTAAATAACATTACTCCGATAGTAATGATTGTTAACATAATTACAGGCATTCTTTTTTTATGAAGAATATGGGATAGCTTACCAACCAAAATTGTTGAGACCACATAGGTTGCAGCTAATAATAAGATAACTATATAGAAAGAGATATGTATAGTTGAAGTTTTGTGTTGTAGCATTAGTCCTAAATTAACTAGTATTACCTGGATGTATGTACAGTAACAGAGAGCTAAGCTAAACATTGAGATAATAAAAGTTTTATTTTTAATATGAGATAACAAAATATGATGTATTGCAGATAAACTGATAAGCTTTTGAAGCTTAGCATCTTGGCGAAGTATTTTTTGACTATATATTAAGAGTGAAATTTCAACAATAGCTACGATAAGGTAGCTTGTTTGCCAGGTAGAAAATTTCGCCATTACGTTTCCATATAGTGTTCCAAAAGTTGGAGCTAAAACTAGTAATGCTGATAATATAGCATAGGTTTTTTTAGGTCAACGTGGTCTTTTGCGTGTCTTGTAATAAGTGAGCGAGCAATACCTGGATAACATCCTGTACCAATGCCTATGCAGAAAAAAGCAAAATATAATACATTTTTGTTTCCAGCGAAGAAAGCAATACATAGTCAAGTTATTGAAATTATTTGTGCATATTTTAAGATTTTATATGCGCCGAAAATATCAGATAAACAAGTGAAACTAATTGCTGAAATTGAAAATGTCATAAAGAGTATTGATATTGCTAAGTGAGTGTCTTGAATAGATACTCCTAGATTAGAACTTAATCTTGGCTGTAATCCAACAGAGAACATTAGGCTAAAATAACCTAAAAAAATAAGTAAAAACCCAGTGGTTTTATAAGACTGTTGTGAGCTTGGCATTAGAATTGTTTTTGATGAGATACAGTCTTCCAGTGTAGCAAATAAAGTTATCTGGTTGAAGCCATTTTGTATCAAATAATATGTCTAGAGAGAAGTGTTAGTGTGAAAAAATAATCTTTGATTTTAATATGAAGATATTATTATACTAGTAGGGATCGTTAAATAAAGTAACCATATAGAGTTAATATTAGTAATCAATTTGCTATACTTTGTTATATATATTACCATTTACCTTGATGTAAATATTCTGGTAAACCTCTATGCAAAAAATAGTTCTAGTTGATGGCTCATCTTATTTATTTAGGGCCTACCATGCGTTACCAAATCTTTCTAATAGTCAGGGAGAGCCAACTGGTGCTATTCTTGGAGTGATTAATATGCTCAAGAAATTACCAGCTATATATAATACTGAATATGTTGCAGTAGTTTTTGATCCTAAAGGTAAAAATTTTCGTCATGAGATGTATTCTGAATATAAAGCCAATCGTAAAGCTATGGATGATGAGTTAAGAGTGCAAATACAGCCTCTTCATGAAATTATCAAAAAGATGGGTTTTCCTCTTATTGTAAAAGATGGTGTAGAAGCTGATGATGTCATTGGAACGTTAGCAAGAGAACTAGAATCACAAGGTTATGAGATTGTTATCTCTACAGGTGATAAAGATATGGCGCAGTTGGTTACTGAAAAAGTGGTTTTGTATGATTCTATGAAGAATATAACTGCAGATATATCTGGAGTCTTAGATAGATATCAGGTTCGACCAGATCAAATAATAGATTATTTAGCTCTTATGGGGGATTCTTCTGATAATATTCCGGGCGTGCCTAAAGTCGGTTCTAAAACAGCAGTTAAGTGGTTACAACAGTATGAGAATATTGATGGCGTAATAAAGAGCTCTAATGAAATAAAAGGAAAAGTTGGTGAGAATTTGCGAAACAGTATTGATCTTTTAAGATTATCATACCAGCTTGCAACAATAAAATGTGATCTTGATCTTAGCTTGAGTATAGAAGACCTTAAGTGCCAAAAAGCAGATACAGACTACCTCGCATCAGCTTTTGCAAAATATGAATTTAACTCACTACTGAGAAGTTTAAATGTAGACACTAAATCAGCATCAGCTAAAGTACAACTTCCTAAAACTATAGAGGTTGAATATAAGACTGTTTTATCGGATCAAGAACTCAATGGTTTGGTAGAAGTTTTAAGAAATAGTAATATTTTTTCCTTTGATACTGAGACGGACTCTTTAAATACTTATGAGGCTAATTTGGTAGGGCTATCTTTTTGTGCTAAAGAGGGTGAGGCATATTATATTCCTGTGCAGCATAGATATCTAGGTGTCCCACAACAGCTTGAACTAGACATGGTTTTAGAAAAATTAAAAGTAATATTTGCAGATTCTAAAAAAGCAAAGATTGCACATAATTTTAAATTTGATGAGAAGGTGCTATCGAAATACGGTGTGGAAATTAGGGGGGAGATTCATGATACTATGATTATGGCTTATGTGTTGAAAAGTAGTGGTAATCATGATATGGATAGTCTTTCTAAGGAGCATCTTGATATTTCACCGATCCCTTACAGTGAAATAGCTGGCACAGGTAGAAAAAAACAAACTTTGGACCAAATAGAGATTGAGGTGGTTGCCAAATATGCTGCTGAAGATGCCGATATTACTTTTAGACTTTTTAATCATCTGAATAGTTTTCTTGATAAAGAAGCAAATCTTTATAACTTATATTCTCAAGTTGAAATGCCTCTTACGCTTATCCTTAATAATATGGAGAAGATAGGTGTAAAAATTGATGCTGATAAATTAATAGAGCAAAGTGCTAGCCTTAATAAAAGTATTATTAGAATTCAAGAAGAATGTTATGAACTTGCAGGATTAGAGTTTAATTTATCATCTCCAATGCAGTTAAGAGAAATCCTTTTTGAAAAGATGGACATTCCGGTAATTAAGAAAACAGCAAAAGGTCAAGCCTCAACTTCTGAAGAAGTGTTGGTTCAACTAGCTGAAGAATATGGAATAGCTGCTTTAATTATGAAATATCGCCACCTGTCTAAGTTGAAAAATACTTATACTGACAAGCTTCCTAAAACGCTAGATAGTGATTCAAGAGCACATACTTCGTATAATCAAACAGGGACTGTTACAGGAAGACTATCATCTTCTGATCCAAACTTACAAAACATACCAATCAAAAGCCCTGAAGGACGTAAAATCAGACAAGCGTTTGTTGCCGAAGATGGAAGCTGTATAGTTGCTGCAGATTATTCTCAGATTGAACTTAGAATTATGGCACATCTATCAAAAGATGAAAACCTTCTTAAAGCTTTTAACAATGGCTTAGATATTCATAGTGCAACAGCTGCTGAGGTTTTGGGTATTGAGATTAGTGAGGTTACAAATGAGCAAAGAAGAAGAGCAAAAGCTATAAACTTTGGTCTTATCTATGGTATGAGCGCTTTTGGTCTGGCAAAACAGCTTGAGGTAGCTAGAAATGAGGCACAAGAGTACATAAATGTATACTTTAATCGCTATCCAAAGGTTAAAGAATATATGACAAAAGCTAAAGAGTTTGCTAAACAGAGTGGGTATGTTGAAACAATACTTGGTCGTAGACTATATTTGCCTGAAATTAGCTCAAGAAATGTGATGCAAAGAAATGCTGCTGAAAGAGCTGCAATTAATGCTCCAATGCAGGGAACGGCTGCAGATATTATAAAAAAAGCGATGATAAAGGTTAACACCATGATCTCTCAGGAGTATAATGGCAAGATTAAAATGGTAATGCAGGTCCATGATGAACTTGTTTTTGAAGTTGAAAAAAATAAAGTTGAAGAAATTTCTGCAAAAATAAAAGAAATAATGGAAGATGCGATTAAGCTTAGTGTACCCCTAGAAGTCAATGTTGATACTGGTGATAATTGGGATCAGGCACATTAATATATATTAGGATTTATTATGCTACTAGTAATGGATGTAGGCAACTCTCATATGCATATTGGAGTTTTTGAAGGAGAACAGATAGTTAGCCAAATTAGATATTCAACTTCATCGGTTGATTCGACTTCAGATCAGATGGGAGTTTTTTTAAGACAAGCTTTGAGAGAAAATTCTGTAGATTTAAATAAAATAGATGGTTGTGCAATATCTTCTGTAGTGCCTCATCTTAACTATTCATTAGGGTCTGCAGTTATAAAATACTTTGATATTAAACCATTTTTTATTAGTATGGATAATACAGGTCTTGATATGTCAGCGGTTGAAGCACACCAAGTAGGAGCTGATCGGATTGCTAGTTGTATTGGAGCTGTAGCAGATCATCCAAATAAAGATCTTCTAATAATAGATTTAGGAACAGCAACTACTTTTGATGTTGTTACTAAAGACAGACAGTACTTGAGTGGTTCAATTATGCCTGGTGTCAAATTGTCATTAAATGCTTTATGCGAGGGAGCTTCTCAATTATCCTCTGTAACCATTATAAAACCAGAGGTTACTATTGGCTATGATACTAAGACTAATATTCGATCTGGACTATATTATGGTCACCTTGGAGCTTTAAGAGAGCTTAAGAATAGAAGTCTAGGAGAACTAAAAAATAAGAATGTGTATACTATAGCAACAGGTGGTTTTGCTAATTTGTTTAAAGATGAAGGGATATTTGATGAAATATCTCCTGATTTAATTTTACGCGGTATAAGAATTGCATTCTTAGAGAATAATTAAAATCAAAAGGTTCTATGAAATGTTAAAAAATAAAAAAGTAGTTATTTTAATGTTTGACTCATTTGGTATTGGTCAGGCCCCTGATGCGGCACAGTTTGGTGATCAAGGTTCAGACACATTAGGCCATATAGTTGAATATTTTAGTAAAAATGGCATGAATCTTAAATTGCCAAACCTCTCTAAAAGAGGTCTTAAGAAAGTTGCTGAGCATAATAGGAATGCTTTGTTAGCTCAAGATATCTCAATATCTGATAGCATTGTAAATTCAAAATATGGTTATTGTGCTGAAATAAGTAAAGGTAAAGATACTCCTAGTGGACATTGGGAACTTGCAGGTGTACCTGTAATGTTTGACTGGTATTATTTCACTACAAAAGAAAATCAAAGTTGCTTTGATCAAGAATTTATAGAGAGGTGGGTTGATAAAGCAGGTCTTAAGGATGGTTTTATAGATGCTGGGTATGCATCTGGGACTGAAGTTCTCAAAGAGCATGGTTGTGAAAGTTGCGTAACTAAAAAACCTATAGTATACACATCAGCAGATAGTGTTTTTCAAATTGCTGCTCATGAAGATTATTTTGGTTTAGATAAGCTTTTAAATATTTGTAAGATTGCCCGAGAGATTCTTGATGATATGGGAATGAAAGTAGGTAGAGTTATTGCGCGCCCATTTATTGGAGAATCTGCAGATGAGTATGTTCGTACGGGCAACCGTAAAGACTTTTCAATTTTACCTCCAGGACCTACTCTACTAGATAAGCTGAAACAAGCCGGTGGAAAAGTTGTCTCAATTGGCAAGATTGCGGATATTTATGCAAATCAAGGTATTAGTAAACAACTTAAAGCAACAGGTTTAGAAGAGCTTTTTGATAAAACTGTGTCAGAATATTCTTTAGCAAAGGGAAATACACTTATATTTACTAACTTTGTTGATTTGGATTCAAGCTATGGACATCGTAGAAATCCTAAAGGTTATGGCAAAGCTTTAGAATATCTAGATACAAGAGTTTCCGACTTAGATAACTTATTAGATGATGATACTATCGTTATATTAGCAGCAGATCATGGTTGTGATCCAACAGCTCCAGGTTCTGATCACACCAGAGAATGTATACCATTCTTACTTTGGGGTAAGAAAATAGAATCTGAATTCATTGGACAAAGAAATACTTTTGCTGATATTGGTCAGAGTATTGCTGATTTTATGGGAGTTGAGCCATTAAGTTTTGGTAAATCAATATTTGAGAAAAATGATGATTAGTAAACAAAAAATAGTATCACTCATGGATTTAACACTATTAGGTGGTGATGATACAGACGAAGATATTCTTAAACTGTGCTCTAAAGCTAAAAACTCCCTAGGTGATGTTGCTGCTTTATGCGTTTATAAAGAGTTTATTCCAGCTGTTAAAAAAGAGCTTGGGGAAAATTTTAAAGTTGCCACTGTAGTTAATTTTCCTAGTGGGGGTGCTAGTATTAAAGATGTCCTTAGTGAGACAAAACAAGCTTTGATATTAGGCGCTGATGAAATTGATTTGGTTATAGATTATAAAGAGTATATTGAGAAAGAAAGCTCTGAAAGATCAAAGCATATGGTCTCTCAGGTTAAAGATCTCTGTAGTAATAAAGTACTTAAAGTAATAATAGAGTCTGGTGAGCTTCAATCAAGAGATTTGATTGAAAGAGTATCTTCTGATGTCATAGTTGCTGGCGCAGATTTTATAAAAACATCAACAGGAAGGACTAAGATCGGGGCAACTCTTGAAGCTGCTGAAACAATGTTAAAGATTATTAAAGAATTAGATGAAAAAGTAGGGTTTAAAGCTTCTGGTGGAATAAAGAACTACGCACAAGCAGTTACATATGTTGAATTAGCTGATGAGATACTCGGCAAAGAGTATGTGAATCCCACAACTTTTAGGTTGGGCGTAAGTAGTCTTTTAGATAACTTATTAAATAATTTAAGGTTAGAAAAAAATGATTACTAAATTGATATTTTTTGTTTTAGGTGTTGTTGTTGTTTTTATCTTATCGTTTTTGTGGAGTAGTGATAGAAAAAAAATACGCTATAATTATTTGGGCATAATACTCATTGTACAAATATTGTTAGCTTATTTTCTACTAAGATCTTCTATTGGTGAAGATATTGTAGGTGTTATCGTTAGAGGTTTTGATGTATTGCTTCAGTGTGCTAATGATGGAACTAGATTTATTTTTGGTTCCCTTACTGATATGGATGGTGGACATTTATTTTTCTTTACTGTAGGTATGCCTATAGTTCTTATGTCAGCATTAATTGGTATTTTACAGTATTTCAAAATATTACCTGTTATTATCAAGGTTGTTGGTTTTATTTTGTCTAAGATTACAGGGATGGGAAGATTGGAATCATTTAATGCTGTAAGCTCTCTATCTGTTGGTCAGTCAGAGAACTTTATTGCATATAAGAAGATTATAGGTCATTTGCCATCAAATGTTTTGTACACGATGGCAGCTACAGCCATGTCTACGGTATCATTGGCTATTTCAGGAGCTTATATGCAAATGCTTAGTGTGAAGAATGGTTTTGATCCTAAGTTTGTTATAGTCGCTATGGTGATGAATATGTTTGGTACATTTTTTGTGCTTACTGTTATTAATCCATATGATAAATCAGAAGATATAAGCTTTGATAGTTTACATGAAGCATATGATGAGAGATCAGAAAAACAAAGTTTCTTTGAAATGTTGACAGAGTATATTTTAGATGGTTTCAAGGTGGCCGTAATTGTGTGTGCAATGCTAATAGGTTTTATAGCATTGATCAGTTTATTAAATACGTTATTTATTTCTATATTTAGTATATCGTTTACAGGAATTTTAGGTTATGTTTTTTATCCATTTGCATGGGTTTTGCACATTCCTAATAATCAGATTCATTTGGCAGGTCAAATAATGGGTACCAAGATAGTTACTAATGAGTTTGCAGCTATAGACTTTATGGTTAAGCATTCTGCTGAGTTAACATCACACACAAAAGCTGTAGTATCTGTTTTTCTTATATCTTTTGCAAATTTTGCATCGATAGGTATTATTATTGGAGCTATTCAGGCTCTTAGCAAAGAGGCATCTGTAAAAGTGGCAAAATTTAGTTTGAAGATTTTATATGGAGCTGTGTTAGTTAGCTTGTTATCTGCTGTGATAGTAGGGTTTGTTGTTTAAAGGTTAAAAGATGCAAAGTAAATTTATTGTAATAGAGGGACTTGATGGGGCTGGCAAAAGTACAGCTATTGGTTTTATTAAGAAGTATTTACAGGGAAAAAATTTACCGGCAGTTTATACTCGCGAACCTGGTGGAACAAAAATAGCTGAAGATATTAGAAGATTAGCATTAAAAAATTATACAGATGAATCTGTGCATTCTGATACTGAATTGCTTTTAATGTATGCAAGTAGATTGCAGCATGTGCATAGTTTGATAAATCCATCTTTACAAAAAGGATTAAATGTAGTCTCAGATAGATTTTATTGGTCAAGTATGGCCTATCAAGGTGGTGGTAGGGGTATTGATTCAAAAAAAATAAGAGCTTTAAATAATGGTTTTCTTAAAAATTGCGAGCCTGATTTAATTATATACCTTGATATTGATCCTATAATTGGTTTACTGAGAGCTAACAAGGTAGGTAGTCCAGATAGGATAGAACAGGCCGGTCTTAAGTTTTTTAATAGAACTCGAGAAGTTTTTAAAGATCTTGTTAAAGAATCAAATAGGGCAGTAGAAATTGATGCCTCTCAGTCTATAGCTAGTATTGAAAAGCAAATGTATAAAATATTAGATAATTATTTTAGTTTTTAAAGTGAAATATTTTTAGTAAACTTCTTTAATTAAATATTTATGACTAGATTAATATTAAGTCGTCATGCTGACTTTACTTCAGCATATCACTATAGAATAAACTTTAAAGATCTTGAAATAAATTCAGGAGGATTAGTAAGTTATAGTTTTAATGATGGTTTAATTATAACTTCTAAAAATTGGAGACATAATGAACGAACTACTAAAACAAATTGCAAAACGTAGAACTTTTGCTATTATTTCGCATCCAGATGCAGGTAAAACAACTATCACGGAGAAAATGCTCCTTTTTGGAAATGCCATTAAAACAGCAGGAACAGTTAAGGCAAAAAAGAGTGGTGTGCATGCAACATCTGACTGGATGGAAATGGAAAAACAAAGAGGTATTTCAATAACTACCTCTGTGATGCAGTTCCCATATAATGATCGTGTGGTTAATTTACTTGATACTCCGGGACATGAAGACTTTTCAGAAGATACGTACCGTACACTTACAGCAGTTGATTCAGCTTTAATGGTTGTAGATGCTGTCAAAGGTGTTGAAGATAGAACTATTAAACTGATGAATGTCTGTCGCCTACGTGATACTCCTATTGTGACTTTTATGAATAAATTTGATAGAGATACTCGTGATCCATTAGAACTTTTGGATGAGGTTGAAGATATCCTTAAGATTAAATGTGCTCCCATGAACTGGCCTATTGGTATGGGCAAGTACTATAAAGGTGTTTATGATCTTTATAATGATGAAGTTACTTTATTTGAAACAGGTCATGGTCATGAGATTTATCCATATAAAAAAATAAAAGGCTTGGAAAACGCTAAAGATTCTATAGGTTTAGATTTATATGATGATCTAGAAATGGAAATTGAGCTTGTAAGAGGAGCGAGTCATCGATTTGACGAGCAAGAATTCTTAGAAGGTAAAATTACTCCTGTATATTTTGGTACGGCATTAAGTAATTTTGGTGTCAAAGAAATGATGGATGGGTTTACAAAATATGCTCCTGCACCTCAGCATCGTGAAGCTGATCAAAGAAGTGTCCAGACAGATGAGAAAAAACTAAGTGGTTTTGTTTTTAAAATTCAGGCCAATATGGATGAAAAACATAGAGATAGGATAGCATTCTTTAGAATTTGTTCTGGTAAGTATGAGAAAGGAATGAAAATTTTTCATGAAAGAACAAGTAAGATGATGCAAATTTCAAAAGCTTTAACATTTATGGCAGGAGAGAGAACTCAGGTTGAAGAAGGTTATGCTGGAGATATTATAGGCTTACATAATCATGGAAGTATCCAAATTGGTGATAGTTTTACACAAGGTGAGAAATTAAAATTTAAAGGAATACCTAATTTTGCTCCTGAGATATTTAAAAGGGTCAAATTAAATGACCCATTGAAAATGAAAGCATTACAAAAAGGTTTAGTACAGCTTTCTGAAGAGGGTGCTACGCAAGTATTTAAGCCTATAATATCTAATGATTTAGTTGTTGGAGCCGTTGGTGTTTTACAATTTGATGTGGTTGCTCAACGTTTAGCAACAGAGTATAATGTAAAGTGTTCTTATGAAGGTGTGAATGTTGTTTTGGCACGTTGGTTTTTTTGTGATGATGGCAAAAAGCTCAATGATTTTAAGAAAAAATATGAGGCTAATTTGGCATATGATGGGGCTGGTTATCTAACGTATCTTGCACCTACAGGTGTCAATTTGCAGTTGGCTCAAGATAAAAATCCAGATATTATTTTCAGTGCGACAAGAGAGCATTAAAATCATATGCTTTTTAAGTAGAAAAAATATGCTATAATTTTCAAGTCTTTGTTTATAGGTTACTAGGGTGCTAAATGTTTAAAGGTATCAATAAAATTCTTATTGCTGGGGTTGCTTTAGCAGCTATACAGTCAGCTTTATCAATGGAAATATATACTGTTAAGTCGGGAGATTATTTATATAAGATAGCAAAAATTCATTCAGTAAAGGGGATAAGTAATTCTGAATTGACGGATGCTATAAAAGGAATAAATAAATCAGAAATACCCGGTATTGTCGATAATAGAATAAAAATCGGCGATAAGCTGGCTATTCCGACAACAAAGGGTGAAGTTGAAGATGGCTTGACTTTAGTTAGAAATCAGATGATTCAAGGTTCATACGATCAGTCAGATAATAACTTGCCATCTACTCCAAATAACTCTGGTAAAGCTAGGCTTAGTGATAAATCTATGGTTCCAACACCAAAAGAAACGATCACATCAGCAGTACCTAGTGTAATTAGTCAGGATAAGATACCAGTGTTAGTTCCTGGGAATAGTAATCCTGCAAATAGTAGTGCTTCAGAAACATCAGCAGTACCTAGTGTAATTAGTCAGGATAAGATACCAGTGTTAGTTCCTGGGAATAGTAATCCTGCAAATAGTAGTGCTTCAGAAACATATGGAAGTAACTTAAATAGTGGTATTGACTCTAATAGTATAAGTGAGACAGCATCGTTGGATGAAAATTCAGGATCACTTTTCTCTTCTTTGTTTAAACTAATAGTTTATATAGCTATTTTAGCAGTAATATTTTTCATAGCTAAAAAGTTTTGGGAAGGTAGAAATTCTAAAAAAGAACAAAAGTTAGAGATTTTAGGCAAAAGAAAAAGAGATCACTTAATGTCAAGGATTTCTCCAGTTGTGTCAGATAATGATTTTTATAAATCTGATAATGCTCAGCAGCAGACCTCTCAAGAAGAATTCGATTTTTTTGCTAATAATGAAAAATCAAACTCTGAAGATAAGCTAGAAATAGATCAACAGGAGTCTAATGTTGAAGGAGAATCTAAAGACTTAGATATTAAAAGTCTAGAGAGTGATTTTCAGAATCAAAAAAATGTAGCTATTAAAACTGAAAAAGGTGTAGTATTTGAGACTACCAGTGATGATGTGATTGTTGGCAATGATTATAACGAAGTTGAAGAGCTTGATTCTCAAGACCAAACTGAGCAAGAGCTTCAGTATATAGATGAGCTAATTGAACAATACTTAGACAGTGAAAAATATCTTGAAGCTAGTATAACAATACAAGATGCGCTGGAAAAAAATCCAAATAATATTGAGTTACGTTATAGGCTTTTGGAAGTTTATGCTCAGGCTGGCGATGAAATTGCTTTTGAGGGAGAAGTTCACTTTATTAAATCTAAGAATATAGTGAGCATGTTTGATCCATTACATCAGAAAATTGCTAAGCTTAGAGACAAATACTTTGAATAAGCCTGTTTAACATAATTTTTAGAGAAAAAAATGCTTTTTAAAAAGAAAAAAAATGTCGAAAGTAATTATGTTTCCTCGACCCAACCAGAGAATAATAAGAAAAGACTATTTTCAAGGCTACAATCAGGACTCTCAAAAACTGCAGGTAAGTTTGGGGGTGGTCTAAGCACTCTATTAATGGGGCAAAAGGTTGTCGATGAGGATCTTCTTGAAGATATCGAAATGCAGCTTTTAACTGCTGATGTTGGTGTTGAAGCTACGGATGAGATAATAAAACATTTACGTGATAAAGTAGCAAGAAATGAGTTACAAACAGCTGATAAGCTTAATGATATAATTCAGCAAAAATTAACAGAAATAATACTACCTTGCCAGCAACCTTTAGAAATTAATTCAGACAATGCTCCTTATGTAATACTAGTGGTAGGTGTTAATGGAGTTGGTAAAACTACAACAATAGGCAAACTTACAAAGAAGCTACAATCTCAAGGTAAGTCTGTTATGCTTGCTGCTGGAGATACTTTTAGGGCTGCAGCTGTAGAACAACTCTGTGAATGGGGAGATAGAAATAATACTCAAGTGATATATCGACATGAAGGTGCTGATAGTGCTTCTGTAATATATGATGCTATTGGCTCTGCTAGGGTAAAAGAAGTAGACGTTGTGATCGCTGATACTGCAGGTAGGTTACATAATAAAGATAATCTTATGCAAGAGCTTAAAAAAGTAGTTAAAGTTATTAAGAAAGTAGATAGATCTGCTCCTCATGAAGTTATGCTTGTAGTCGATGCGACAACGGGGGGTAATGCTCTTAGCCAAGCTGAGGCTTTTCATGATATAATTGATCTTACTGGAATAACTATAACAAAACTTGATGGTACAGCTAAGGGAGGAATTGTTTTCTCGATAGCTAGAAAGCTTGGTTTACCACTTAGATTCGTTGGTGTTGGAGAGAAAATAGATGATCTTCAAGCTTTTAATGCAAAAGACTTTATAAGAGCTCTTTTTGATACACAGTAATTAGTGTAAATATTTATTAACTGATTTTAATATTTTAAACTTATTCACTTTGCTTAGCAGATATTATTGAATTTAATTAGTTCGTTTTTTTATAATTGATTTTAATGTGAAAAGGAATAACTAAACTGTCCCTGTTATTCAATACCACTTTATAAAATATTTTTATTCCTTGCTTTTATGCAGCATCTAAAATACCAGAATATACTTCATCAGGAGTCATATATCCAATACTAGAATGTAGTCTTTCATTGTTGTAAATATCAATATATTCTTTGATACCTACTTTAGCCTCTTTCATAGTTATATATGATGCCGGATAAACATTTTCATATTTCAGTGTTCTCCAAAATCTCTCAATTGCAATATTATCTATAGATCTTCCTTTAGCATCCATAGATATATTTATTTTATTATCAGATAATATTTTAATATGCTCTTTTGCTGTATATTGAGTTCCTTGATCAGAGTTAAAGATATCAGGTTTACCATATTTAAATAACGCTTCTTTTAACACACTAGTTGTTAGATGTGTATCCATAGTATTAGAAATCTTCCAAGCTAGTGTTTTCTTGCTATGCCAATCTATTATGGCTGCTAAATATGCATACCCACATTCTAGTCTAATATACGTGATATCAGCACTCCATACCTTATTAGCTTTATCTATAACAACCTGATTCGTCTCATTTTTAAATACATTAAGTAAGTATGGATATTTCTTGTGTTGCTTATTAATGACAGTTGTCTTTTTTTTAGGATACAATGCCTTAATACCCATGAATTCCATAGCACTTTTGATTAGCTTCCTTCCAACTAGAAATCCTAATCTATTTAGCAACTTTACTAGCCTTCTCGTACCATAATATGGATGTTTAGTATGTATCAAATCTATTGCATTTAATAGTCTAATATCATCATTACTACTAAATTTTGATATTGGTGTATAATAGTACACACTCTTAGATACAGATAATAGTTTAAGCTGATTATTTAAAGATAATTCTAGCTTAGTATCTACAGAGTTTACTCTATCATTTGATGATACCAAGCTTTTTAGCTTTCCCATTAAAAAATCCCTCTCTACTATTACCTCGACTAGTTCTTTACTTGTTGCATCTTTATCTTTTCTAAGCTCATCTATTTCCTGCTTATACTCCTTAACAACAGAGCTTTTATCAAATGCTAAGCAAGCATTAGATAAAAATTGCTGCTTCCAATTGTGCACGTTTTTAGGAAGTAAATCATACTTACTTGCTATCTCATTAACTGTCATATCGCCTTCTAGCAATTCTATAATTACTTTAGCTTTAAAATCAGCTGTATACGTTACTCTTTTTTTACTCATTTATCCATTTCCTAATTTATCTAGTTAACTTTAACATCTAGGAATAAAAATCTTTCTAAAATCAGTAGCTTTTTCTGGGAACATTATAAACTTTACTCTTTATTCAGCTTTATTAATGTTTTATCGTATACATAGTGATAAAGCTATAATTTTTTTGATAAGAAATACTCAAATGCTAGATTTATAAAATTTCCTGGTATATGATCAAGTTGAGAGCTATTATTTTCTCTTTTGTGGGGAAGTAGTTTGTATTGTCAATTTTAAGTATGAGGTAATCTTAATATATGTCGGAAATAAGTAAAGAAAATATTAGAACTCCTTTTTGGGTTTTATGGACTCTTGAGTTATGGGAACGTTTTGGTTATTATGGTTTACAAGCAATTTTAGCAATATATTTTGCTAAACATCTTGGCTTTAGTGATGCTAACGCAATGCTGATTTTTGGTTCTTTTTCAGCTCTTTTATATGGAGGGCCATTGATTGGTGGATGGATAGGTGATAACTATCTAGGTGCTAAGAGAACTATTTTTGTAGGTGCTGGAATTCTGGCATTATCATATTTTTGCTTAAGTATATCTTCAAGTTTGTCTGGTATATTTGATATAAGCGAAAGAGCCGCAGTAATGTATTCTTTAGCTGGAGTGGCTATTGGTGGTGGTTTATTTAAAGCTAATCCAACGTCTCTTATATCAAAGCTGTATAGTAAAGGAGATCCAGCTTTAGATGGCGCAATGACTCTTTATTACATGGCAATTAATGTTGGATCTTTTGTTTCTATGATTATTACTCCTATTGTTGCTGCAAAATATGGTTATATGCATGCGTTTTTTGTATCTGCTTTTGGTATGTTTTTAGGATTACTTAGTTATACTTTTTTCTATCCTAAAATTATGCATGTAGCAACAGAAGCTGGCTTAAAGAAAATAAGTTACTCTAGGTTATTGGTAGTTATTGTTGGGGCTTTTGTAGCTATATTAATTACAGGTAACATTTTGGAACATACAGATTTATGTAGAGTTATTGTTGGAGCAATTACAATAGGCGCATTAGTTTACTTTTTTATGAAACTTTTCCAGCAAAATAGTCATGAACAAAAAAGAATGATTGTTGCTTTAATACTTATTGTTCAAGGTATAATATTTTTCGTTTTATATCAGCAAATGCCAACATCGCTGAACTTCTTTGCAGTAAATAATGTTGATACTCATTTTCTTGGAATGAATTTAGAGCCAGAGCAGTGGCAGGTTCTTAACCCTCTTGTGATTATTATAATGTCTCCAATACTGTCTGTTTTATACAAAAAAATTCCTGGGACACATGTAACAAAATTTTGTTTTGGTATGACTCTTTGCGCATTAGCATTTTTAGTGTTGTATTTTCCTCAGTTTACTACAACTACAGGTGTTGTTTCAGGCTGGTGGCTTGTTCTTAGCTATTGGTTACAATCTACAGGTGAGCTTTTAATCTCAGCATTAGGATTATCAATGGTTGCTGAGCTTTTCCCTAGAAAAATGAGTGGATTTGCTTTGGGGATGTGGGCTTTAACAACAATGGTTGCAGGTCCTATTGGTGGTGGTGTTGGAGCATTAACAGCCCCTCCTGTAGGAGAACATTTTACTAAGCTTGAAAGTATTGCTGTTTATGGCCATGTATTCTTGATAATAGGTATATTTGTAGCAGTTGTTGCAATTATTATGTGGGTATCTCGTGGTTGGTTAAACAGAATTATTGAAAGTACTCGGGCATATGTTAATGAGAATTTACATAACCCAAATGATGATTTTCTTCTAGATAAAGGCCACTAAATTTGGTCTAAACACCTTTGGATGTACCATTTTTTATAAAATTGAAACCACATTTAAATTTTTTTATAGATGTTTGTAAATAACTTTTTTAATTCTTATTTTTCAGTAACTTGAAGTAATTTCTAAATTTCATTTTCTTAATTCGTTCTAATATGCAAAGGCTTTCTAATGTGAATAATAGGTTTTATAGTCATGAGATAGAAGTTATAGAAAACTTAGAACATTATTTATGAATGCGAATAATTTAATAAAAGCCATAAAGAATTACTTTATTAGAATATGCTACAACACTTATTTTAGTGGTCTATATATAATACCCCATGAAATTTTAACAACAATTTTGAGAATTTAGTTCCTAAAGTAGCTAAACTATAAATGAGCAATTTAGGATAAATGTAAATGAGTAATAAGAGAAAAATATATACCGTTGAATTTAAGACTAAAGTTGTCTTGGAAGTATTGGGGAAAGATCAAACAATCACACAGTTATCAGTAAAATATAATATTACGCCCAAAAACATAAATAATTGAAAAACAGCCTTTTTAGAAAATGCTGAGTTGGCAATGGATCCATCCAAATCAGTATCACAATATAAAAAAGACAATGCAAAGCTTCAAACCAAGATAGATCAGTATTCTAAGAAGGTTGGACAACTAACAATTGAGAAGGAATTTCTTGAGGGAAAGCTCGTAAGCTTGGGATTATCTGATAGAAAAGCGATGATTGATCCTAAGCATAAATTATCTGTTGTAAAACAAAGTTTCTTATTAGAAGTTTCTAGAGCTGGTTTATATTACAAGCCTGTGGTTAACGAACATAAAGAAGAAGTAAAAGCAAAGCTTATACAGATACATGAGGAGATTCCCTGCTACGGCTATATAAAAGCTCATAAGCAATTAATAGAAGATGGGTTTAGCATCTGTGAGAACACAGTACAAAAGTATCGTAAAGAGTTAGGCATCAAAGCTATATTGGCGGTGAAAAAACCAAACTTAAACTTATCTGAACCTAACAAAGAGCATGCTATTTATAGTTACAAACTAAAAGGTTTAAGCATATTGAGACCTAATCAAGTTTGGTCTACAGATATTACATATATTAAGACTGATGCTGGCACAGTTTATATGGCAGCTATTATTGATTGGTACTCTAAGGCTGTACTAAGTTGGGAGATATCCAACACTATGGATAGTAGTTTAGTTATGAAAGTTTTAAATGAAGCTCTGTATAAATATGGAGTACCAGAAATATTTAACACTGATCAAGGTAGCCAGTACACATCTAACATTCATATCCAAACATTATTGGATAAAAAAATTACTATATCTATGGATGGTAAAGGTAGAGCAACTGATAACATTTGCATCGAAAGATTTTGGAGAAGTGCTAAATGTGAGAGATTTTATTTAAATCAATATCCTGGCATTGTTGAACTAAGAAACGATGTGGATGATTATATAGATTTTTATAATAATAGAAGATTTCATGAGTCTATCAATTATAAAAAACCTATGGAATTTTATTACGATAACTTATTGGAAAAACGGGCGGCTTAGATGGGAACTAAATAATTAAAAATATTGTTTAATTTATTGGGGTAGTATACTTAATTACCACAAATTTAAAACTAGAATATGAAAAGATTTAATAAGTTTGAGCTCTATCACCATAGTTTTCTAGCCAATCTCGACGATCTTTAGACCTTTTTTTAGCTAACAGCTTATCTAACATCTCACTGTCATCGTAAATATCGGATATAGTTAGTTGTAATAATCTTCTGGATGATACATCCATAGCTGATTCACGTAGCTGTATAGGATTCATCTCTCCAAGACCTTTAAAACGCATGATGTTAATTTTGCCTGATAATTTAGAGTTTTCTGCTAAAATAGTTTCTTTTTCGCCCTCATCTAATGCATAAAAGGTATTTTTACCAATATCAACTCTAAATAAAGGTGGTTGAGCTATATAAATATGGCCATTTTCAATAAGTTTTCTAAAATGCTTTAGAAACATTGCACATAATAACGTAGCAATGTGCAATCCATCAGAATCAGCATCTGCAAGAATACATATTTTGTTATATCTAAGTCCAGATATATCATCACTATCAGGATCAACACCTATCGCTGTAGCTATATTATGAACCTCTTGGGAATTCATAATAGTATTAGCATCAAGTTCCCAACTATTTAAAATTTTACCTTTAAGAGGCATCACTGCCTGAAAATTTTTATTACGAGCTTGTTTTGCAGAACCGCCTGCTGAGTCTCCTTCTACAATAAAAATTTCAGTTGAGCTTACATCTGAGCTAATACAATCTGTTAGTTTCCCAGGTAAGCGAATAGATGTATTCATTATGCGTTTGCGAGCAGTTTTTTTATCTGCATTAATACGTTTTTGAGCAATACTATTGATATTCTCTATTATTTGGTGAGCTTCTTCAGTATTTTGGTTAAGCCATATTGTTAGTAGATCTTTTATTGTTGTTGCAACAAATGCAGTTACATCTTTATTAGATAGCTTTTCTTTAGTTTGGCCGGCAAACTGTGGGTTTGTTATTTTTAATGATATAACATAGTTTAATTGAGCAAATGAGTCATTTGCTGTAATTCTTATATTTTTAATGCTAAGAGAGTTTTTTTCTATATATGTTTTTACAGCGTCATAGATACCGTTTTTAAGACCTGTGACATGAGTTCCATCTTGAGGTGTCGGAATTAAATTAACATAACTGTTTTTTATAACTTCAGAAGGAGTTTCACACCAGCAAAAAACGGCATCTAAAAAAGATTCTCCATTTGAAAAATTATCTATCATAAAAGGTTTGTTTGGAAGAGTACTAGATTCTAGCTTATGATCTAAATAGTCCTTAAGCCCATCTTCAAAATGCCATGCTAACTTTTCTTTTTTAACTTCATTTGAATATTTGATTGTAAGAGCTTTACAAAGAATTGCCTTTGCCTCAAGTAAATTTTTTAGAGCTTTAAGATTTATCTTTATATCATCAAAATATTTATTATTTGGCCAAAATCTAATTTTTGTGCCAGTATTTTTTTTACCAACGGTATCAATAATTTCTAAATCTTTAGTTTTAAAACCATTTTCAAATACTACATGATAAAGTTTACCATCTCTTTTAATGTCAGCTTCAAGCTTACTTGATAATGCATTAACAACAGAAACACCAACGCCATGAAGACCTCCAGAGTGAGTATAGTTCTTATTGCTAAATTTACCACCCGAGTGGAGCTTAGTCATAATAAGTTCAATTCCTGACATCTTATGCTCTGGATGGATATCTACAGGCATTCCGCGACCATTATCAGAGATTTCGACACTATTATCTTCATAAAGAATGATGTCTATTTTGTTGGCAAAGCCCGCTAAAACTTCATCAACGCTATTATCTATAATTTCTTGTATTAGATGGTTAGGGTTTTCTGTATTAGTGTACATTCCTGGTCTTTTTTTGACAGGGTCAAGGCCAGTTAGTACTTCAATTGATTTAGCATTATAGTTTTGCATTAATATTAATTAGATTGATAAATTATATTTATTAAAGGAAATTTTATCACATAATATGCTTAATTCGTAAGCTTAGTAAAGTGTTAGTAGCTATTTCCTTAAGAAGTAGCAGCTATAAGGTAGAAATACTATAAGTCCAATTAAAGGTAACAGTATAAATGCAAGCGATAGTGTAAATTCACTTCCTAGATTAATTTGACTCATAATTGCTGTTGTAATTGAAGCAATTCCCATTTGCATAAAGCCCATTATCGATGAGGCAGCTCCAGCAGTTGTAGTGAAATTTTCTAAAGCTATAGGAGTTAGTAAAGGTACGCTAAAAGATACTCCTACAAACGTTAGCGATAGTATAGCTGTTAAAGCTAGAGATAATTCTAACCCAGTAAGTTTTTTAAATGCATAAACTAGTAAAACTCCTGAGACTAAAGTACAAGCCATACCAAAATTAATAAGATACTTATAAGCTATTATATGACTAAGTTTTGAGCAAACAATAGAGCCTGAGACAACAGCAATAACCATTAAAGTAAGTAAGTATAAAAAGTTTGATTTTTCTAGTTTTAATATATTTACAAATATATCCGGTGCGGTTACAAGACAAGCATATATGATACTGATATTTAGACCTAATACAAAAGTGGCAAAAAAGAATTGGTGATCTTTAAATAATGAGAAATAATTTTTAAATAGAGATTTTATTGTTAAAGCTTCAAAGTTTTTTTCTCTAATTGTTTCAGGGAAAAATATAGCAACTTTCATAAAAAGCAGACTTGCTGCAATCAGTAATACCCAAAATATTAGTGATGGGCTTAAAAACACACCAAGTATAGCTCCAAATGCAGGAGCTAATGCAAATGCTATATTCATAATAGCAAATATTGCTCCTTGCTCGCTGATCTTAAAGGCATCTTTAACAGCAACAGTGGCAATAACCCCCCCAGCAGCAGCCCCAAAACCTTGTAGAAGTCGAGCATATATTAAGGTATCAATATGATCACTAAATAAGCATATTATCGAGCTAATTATAAAAAAGCATGACCCAATTAGCATTATTGGTTTACGTCCAAATCTATCAGAGAAAGGACCGTATAAAATTTGGCTAATAGAGTAACCTAGTAAGTATGAGGTTATTGTAAGTTGAACGTGAGGGTAATCAGTACTAAGAATTTTCTTTAACTCAGGTAGTGCCGGAGCGTAGATAGTATCGCCAAACGGTCCTAGAGAAACCATTAAGATTAAAATGAATATTGATGGTCTTATACCTTTATACATTAGCAGATTTACCTTTACTAAAGTCTCCTATTATTATATTAACTTTTAAGCCTTTTGCATCTTCTTTTTTAGATTTTTTAATTGCTTCTGCTATAGCAGTCGGTTTAATTGATGGATTAATATGATTAACATTATTGCCCTTATCAACTTTATAGTCGCCGAGAATACTTTCATATATAACTTTATCACTATAAGCATCAACTAAGTAAGTTGTACCATCTTCAGCTTCAATAAGAATTCCCTCTTTTGTTGGTATTAATTGAGCAGAGATTCCTGTATTTGGAAGTAATGTAGGTGTTGGTGTGAGTTTATATCTGCCAAGGTATTCACCATTTAGTGAACTAAAAAAGTGTAGATATCCTTGATAGTCAGCTACAACTATTAAACCTTTGTAATATACTGGAGCAGTTATCTTACGCCATTTTAGTGTATCTTGAGTCCAAACTGTTTCACCATTTTGGATGTTATATGCTTTAAGTTCACTATCTGCTTGAGTTGTAAAAATAACATTATTATCAATAGCCATGTTACTGATTATAGATGCTTTTTTCGCCCATAGCATTTTTCCAGAATCTTTATCTAGAGCTACTATAGCCCCTTGAAATGCTGCAAAGATTAAATAATGCTGATACAGCATTGGATTTGCAGTTATATCAACCATTTTATCTGCTGGAGATGATCCGTGAGCAATAGCTATTGGTATATTAATAGTTTTATCACCATTTTTAACTGTAAAACCAATAACAGTACCAAAAGCAGATCCTATCATTACTGTATCATTTAGTACGATAGGAGAAGAGTTTCCAGGTAGAGTTAATTCTGGGATGTTGTTTGAGGCTCCCCACTCTTTTGTTCCATTTCTGGCATCAAAAGCTGAAACAGAGCCATCATGAGTATGAGTATAAATGTAGTTGCTATAAACAGTTGGCTGAGCAAATAGACTACTTGGAGCTTGACTAAGCCACAGAATTTTACCAGTTTTAGCATCTAAGGCGGTAATTTTGCCCTTAATTGAACCAAAAATTACAGAATTTGCGATAGTGTTTGGTTCAGCAGATAAGCTTGAATTAGTATTTTTTTTCCATATTACATCACCATTTTTCATTGATAAGGCATATACCATACCATTTTCATTAGGAACAAATGCTATACCATCTGAATATGTTGGCGCTAAATTGTAGTTGCCTAAACCATTATCACCATTGCCAGTGGTTTCTTTCCATTTTACTTTTATATGAACTTGTTTAGGTGGCTTCTCATTAAGAGGAGTTGGAGGCGGTACATTACTTTTAGAACAACTAGCTATTAAAAAGGACAATAGTAGGGGTATTGTTAAAAAATAGGATTTTTTCATTGTTTCTAATTTAGTAGTTATTTATTAGTTGAGTAATTACTTGTTTAAATTTAGCAGAGCTAGTTGGGTCTTGCAGAGCTTTATGCCAAGCACCTAGAGCTTTAGTTTTATCATTCTTTTGATGATACGCTTGACCTAAAAGCACCAAAGGATAAGCTTTATTGTTTAATGCTCCTAAGCTTTGTAAAGTTTTTATTGCTTGGTCTGACTGTTTAGATGCAATGTAAAGACTAGCAAGTCTAGTTTTAGTAACGTTAGTCAAACTATTATCAGGATTGTCTTTGATACTTTGTTTTAGTACTTTTATCGCTTTTGGTAGATTTGTGATATTCATATTGAAATTACTAGTATCTAATTTCGTTGGGGTTATATACAAATCTGCTAACTGCCAGCTAGCAAATATACCAAAGCTAGTATTTGGGTACTGATTTACAACTGATGTAAATTTAGATATTTTTGTACCTGACGTTACATCTAGATTTTCGCTAGCAATTAAAGCTTTTTGATAAGCATTGGATGCTTCTAAAATTTTTTTGTGATTGTTTGAGTTATAAAGCTGGAATATTATTATGCATATCATTGCTACAATAACTATCCCAATTATTGTGTAGAATGTTTGGTTTTGTTTTTTAGTTAAACCTTTAATACTCATATTTATGATTTATTTTTTCAATAAATTTTACAACATCTTAACATAAAAGTAGTAAACGTTCTAAGTTTATTAATCAGATTAGAATGTAATGTCTAATACTTTTATGCTAAAATAAACCTTCGTTTTTCTAAGTTAATTATTTGTAATACGTTTTTATTTTTAATATGGCATTAATATCTTTAGCAATTGATTATAAGAAGTCTCCAATAGAGGCCCGTAGTGAGTTTGCACTCTCTGGTTTAGATGTATCTATGTTATATAGATCAATACTTGCTATAGATAATGTCATTCATGCGGTTATTCTGTCGACATGCAACCGCACAGAAATATACCTAGAAATATCAGATCTGAGAGTAGTTGATGATGTTTTGTTATGGTGGCAAGGATATGTTAGAAACCCTCAATATACGATAAAAGATTATCTTAAACTAAGGCAAGGTACCGAAGTTATTATGCATCTTATGAAACTTGCATGTGGCTTAGAATCAATGGTTTTAGGCGAGCCACAAATATTAGGGCAAGTTAAAGATTCATATACTTTAAGTAAGAAAAATCATGCATTAGGTAAGGAACTAGATAGAGTCTTCCAGAAAGTTTTTGCAACTGCAAAAAAAGTACGTAGTGAAACTAGAATTGGACACTGCCCAGTTTCGGTTGCTTTTTCAGCAATTACTTTAGCTAAAAAACAATTAGATAATATCTCGACAAAAAATGTACTTATTATTGGTGCTGGACAAACAGGGGAATTATTATTTAGGCATGTTACAGCTCTAGCACCAAAGCAAATTATGCTAGCTAATAGGACTATTGAAAAAGCAGAGAGAATTACCTCTGCTTTTAGAGGTGCAAGCTCACATTCGTTGGCAGATTTAGAAAGACTAGTAGAAAAAGCAGATATTATAATTACAGCTGTAAATGCGAAAGATTATATGATCTCAGTAGATGATATTGATATTAAGCCAAGAATTTTTATAGATATCTCAATACCTCAAGCCTTGGATCCTAAGCTAGGAGAGATAGGTGAAAATGTTTATTACTGTGTTGATGATATTAATGCGGTGATTGCTGATAATAAAGATAAAAGAAAGCATGAGAGTTCTCGATCAGAAAAGATTATTGTCAAATCACTAGAAGAATATTTAGAAAAAGAAAAAGCAATTATATCAAATAGTGCTATCAAAGAGCTTTTTGATAAGGCTGACGGTTTAGTTGATTTTTCTTTAGAGAAAAGTTTAGCTAAGATTAGAAATGGCAAAGATGCTGAAGAAATTATAAAAAGATTTGCCTATGAAATTAAGAGGAAAGTTTTGCACTATCCTGTGATGGGTATGAAAGAAGCTTCTAAGCAAGGCAGGAGTGATTGTCTTGTATGTATGAAACGTATGTTTGGTTTAAATGTGGAAAAATAAATGAAAGATTCAATTAAAGCAAAATTACAAAGTTTGATTGAAAGGCATGAAGAAGTAGGTGCCTTACTAAGTGATGCTGATATTATTTCAGATCAAAATAAATTTAGAGATTTATCAAGAGAATATTCACATCTAGAGCCAATAGTAAAAGCATTTAAAGATTATTCTCAAGCCCAAGAAGATAAAGAAGCAGCTCAAGAAATGCTTAGTGAAAAAGATGCTGAGCTTGTTGAAATGGCAAAAGAAGAGCTTAAATTAGCAAATGAAATTATAGAGAATCTTGAGGCAGAGTTACAGGTCCTTTTGTTACCTCGTGATCCTAACGATGATGCTAATGTTTTCTTAGAGATTAGAGCTGGTACTGGAGGCGATGAGGCTTCGATATTTTCTGGTGATTTATTTAAGATGTATTCTAGGTATGCAGAGCAAAGAGGTTGGAAAGTTGAAGTGATTTCAGCCAGTGAAGGTGAACATGGTGGATATAAAGAAATTATTTCAAAAATTAACGGTGAAGGGGCATATTCACAGTTAAAATTTGAATCTGGTGCTCATAGAGTACAGCGTGTACCGGCAACGGAGTCTCAGGGTAGGGTACATACATCAGCTTGTACTGTTGCAGTTATGCCAGAAGTTGATGAGGTAGAAGGAATTGATCTAAACCCAGCAGATCTAAAGGTTGATACTTTTAGAGCTTCTGGTGCAGGTGGGCAGCACGTTAACAAAACTGATTCAGCGATTAGGATTACACATATTCCAACGGGTGTTGTTGTAGAGTGCCAAGACCAAAGATCTCAACATAAAAACCGTGCCGCAGCAATGTCAATGTTAAAGTCAAGACTACTTCAGGCAGAGATAGATAAGCAACAAAAAGAGCAGTCTGATACACGTAAAAATTTAGTCGGAAGCGGTGATAGGTCTGAGAGAATTAGAACTTATAATTACCCACAAGGTAGAGTTACAGATCATCGTATAAATTTGACTCTTTATAAGCTTGATGAAGTTGTAGAGGGTAGTTTAGATAGTATTATCCAACCTTTAGTTTTAGAGTATCAAGCAGATCTTTTAGCAACAATGTCAGATGAGTAATTATACAATTTCATCTTTTACTTCTTATATAATTAAAAATTATAAGCAAGGACAGCTCAATGAGTTATCCTTACATGATCAAGCTCAGTTCAAATCTATCTACATAGAGACTCAATGTTCTACTGATGACTTGTTTATATTTAAAAATGATATTCAGGCAATTATTTGTGATGTTTTAAATGTTGATAAGACTTATCTATATTTAAATTCTGATAAAATCTTAGATGACTATATTGTTAAAAGAATAGATACTGAAATTTATCGTTATCTAAGTGGAGAGCCTTTGGCTTATATCCTGGGCTATAAGTATTTTTGGGAGCAAAAGCTTTTTGTAACGCAAGATACTCTTATCCCACGAGCAGATACTGAAGTTCTGATTGAAGCTGTTTTAGGTGATGTATCAAATAAAGATACTAAGTTAAATATACTTGATTTAGGGACTGGAACTGGAGCTATAGCTTTGGCACTAGCATCTGAATTACCAAAGAGTCAAGTTATAGCAGTTGATTTCTCAAATAAAGCGTTAGATATAGCTAAGAAAAATGCTAAAGAAAATAAAATATCTAATGTTGAGTTTATCCAAAGTGATTGGTATGAAAATATGGGTAGTAGAAGATTTGATATTATTGTTTCTAATTCTCCTTACATTGATTTTGATGATGAGAATATTACTCAAGAGGTAAAAAAACATGAGCCTCAAAGTGCTTTATTTTCCAAAGATAATGGCTTAGCAGATATTAAAACTATTGTTTCTCAGTCTCCACTACATTTAAATACAAATGGTCATATATATATTGAACATGGTCTTAACCAAGCAAATGATGTAGCAAATATCTTAAAATTTAGTCAGTTTATTAAAATTGAAACTACTAAAGATTTGAATAATAAAGATAGATGCACACACGCTATATTTAACAAAAATTTGATATAAAATCTTTTTTTTAAACTATATTTAATTTTAAAATAATAGCCTTTTAATAGCCACTCAAGAAACCCTAGTTATTGAATCAAAATGATTAGATTTAAAAGGATTAGATGTGTTCTATGATAAGATTTATATACACAAATTGTGAATTTGTAAAGTTGATGGAGCTTATGAAAAGTGTAAAAAATAAAGGATTTATAATATTGGAGGTGTTAATATCATCTGCCTTAGCTATGTTCTTGTTTTTGCGGTTTTTTACACTATAGGTAATATAATTTGCTAAAGCAATTTTAATAGAGAAGAAAGTTGAATTAGCTGATGAATTAGATAATAGAATTAGTGACTTTATGCTGACATGAAAGTTTAATGATGGCTCAACTACAAATATGAATTTTTCTAAATCTATAGGTGTGGATAATATCCAAATATTTACTGCAGTAAATGAGAATTTTGACCTACAGATAATAAAAAGAGCATATGCTAAGAGTTCGGTTGTAGATATAATAACCCAGGAGTTAGGCGCCTTTATGCAAAAAGCTAATGAAATATACATAAATTCAGGAGTTACTGTAATAGATGATCCTTCAATAATTGCGCAGATAGATGCCGCGAGAAAACAACTATTGTCTTCTAGTACTGAGAATCATTCAAGTAGTACAGGGGTATCATTAAATTTAGGTAATACTCAGCTTAATACAACACAACCTTTGGATAATTCTCCTTTTGACTTTTTTGGAGCACGTGTGCTCATTGGTCCTATGACTAATGCAGATATTACACCCTCTGGAATAAAATGGCATTGTACACCTTATGGATTTACTAAAGATCTTTTGCCTTCATGGTGTGTTGTATAAAATATAGGAGTTTATTGTGAGACTAGAGATTAAAGTAAGAAAGCAAAAAGGTTTTACCTTAATTAGCCTTTTAATCTCTAGTGCTATAGCAATGATCGTTATGGCGGCTTTAATAGTTTCCTATATTACAATAAAAAATGAATACAATTCACATAAAGATAAAACAGAGATCGAGACGAAAGAGCTATTAGTCAAAGGTATTATCTATGATTTTGTTAAAGATGTTGGCTTTGCGTGTAAGTTTGGATACTTTAATCAAGACTATTATGATAGTACGTCAGATTCGTTAGATGGTTATTTTACAAATAATTCAGCAATTACGATGGGTTTGCTTCCTTTCTCAAGTGGGTCGAGCTTTTCAGAAGCATTAAAAAAAGACTGTAAAGGGGAATGTTTTCAGGCGGGTAGTGATTATATTATGATTAAAAAAGAAGAAAGCCATACAGAATTTAGTGCCACAAATGCCTTGGATTATACTACCCCAATAAATTAAACAATATTTTCAATTATTTAGTTCCCATCTAAGCCGCCCGTTTTTCCAATAAGTTATCGTAATAAAATTCCATAGGTTTTTTATAATTGATAGACTCATGAAATCTTCTATTATTATAAAAATCTATATAATCATCCACATCGTTTCTTAGTTCAACAATGCCAGGATATTGATTTAAATAAAATCTCTCACATTTAGCACTTCTCCAAAATCTTTCGATGCAAATGTTATCAGTTGCTCTACCTTTACCATCCATAGATATAGTAATTTTTTTATCCAATAATGTTTGGATATGAATGTTAGATGTGTACTGGCTACCTTGATCAGTGTTAAATATTTCTGGTACTCCATATTTATACAGAGCTTCATTTAAAACTTTCATAACTAAACTACTATCCATAGTGTTGGATATCTCCCAACTTAGTACAGCCTTAGAGTACCAATCAATAATAGCTGCCATATAAACTGTGCCAGCATCAGTCTTAATATATGTAATATCTGTAGACCAAACTTGATTAGGTCTCAATATGCTTAAACCTTTTAGTTTGTAACTATAAATAGCATGCTCTTTGTTAGGTTCAGATAAGTTTAAGTTTGGTTTTTTCACCGCCAATATAGCTTTGATGCCTAACTCTTTACGATACTTTTGTACTGTGTTCTCACAGATGCTAAACCCATCTTCTATTAATTGCTTATGAGCTTTTATATAGCCGTAGCAGGGAATCTCCTCATGTATCTGTATAAGCTTTGCTTTTACTTCTTCTTTATGTTCGTTAACCACAGGCTTGTAATATAAACCAGCTCTAGAAACTTCTAATAAGAAACTTTGTTTTACAACAGATAATTTATGCTTAGGATCAATCATCGCTTTTCTATCAGATAATCCCAAGCTTACGAGCTTTCCCTCAAGAAATTCCTTCTCAATTGTTAGTTGTCCAACCTTCTTAGAATACTGATCTATCTTGGTTTGAAGCTTTGCATTGTCTTTTTTATATTGTGATACTGATTTGGATGGATCCATTGCCAACTCAGCATTTTCTAAAAAGGCTGTTTTTCAATTATTTATGTTTTTGGGCGTAATATTATATTTTACTGATAACTGTGTGATTGTTTGATCTTTCCTCAATACTTCCAAGACAACTTTAGTCTTAAATTCAACGGTATATATTTTTCTCTTATTACTCATTTACATTTATCCTAAATTGCTCATTTATAGTTTAGCTACTTTAGGAACTAAATTCTCAAAATTGTTGTTAAAATTTCATGGGGTATTATAGATACGACGCTTAGTGTTAAATCAGTAAGTGATATTAGTGTAGGAGATTATTTATTATTATGTAATAAAAATAGTATAAATTTAGTTAGAGCTTCGAGTATAAATGCTAGTACGAATGTTACTGGTTTATCTAGTAAACCTCAAAATACAGAGTACTATCCAGGAGACTATGTTGGCAAGTATTCTTTAGAGATACTTTATATAAGAGATACTGGCCAGAAAGATGCTGATGGTCAGGATATATATTCATTATATGTATATATAAAAGGAAATTCATCAGCAAGTAAGTCATATGAGTTGGTACGAGGGGTGCAAGATATGCAAGTTGAGTATGCAACAGTGAGTAGTGGAAACGTTGTGTGGCATAGTGTTTTTTCGGATACTGCTATAGATACCTCAGGATATTCAGCAATTAAGGTGTCGTTTTAGTATTGATGGTAAAAGCTTTAATAAGGTGGTTAATTTATAGGATTTTTATATGAGAATTAAAAATATAAGAGGATCTTCATTGTTAGCGGTACTTATATTTGCCTTTGTTATAATGGTTGTAATATCTGCTTTGGCATACAACTTCAATGTAAGTTCTCTTTCAATAAAAACCCAAATAGATGAGACAGAGAATATAAATGTTTATGAGGGGTATTTTAAAAATGTTATAGGCTTAGCAGATTTATTAGCAGATTCTGAGGCTACTATTGATCAGTTTAAATTTCTCACACAAGTTAATAGTATTACTCCAGGATTTAATTTTGAGAATGCGAATATAATGCTATATGGTTCAACACCATCTTTAATTAGTTATAATTTAACTCATCATTCTTATGATGATAATGTTCATAAGTATTCTCGAAACTTTATATTTAATATTTTACCAAATATAACTATGACACAATATAAAGAGACAATAATTCCATTAAATCTTCCATATATAAATACTGATGCAATGAGTAGCGCTTTAAAAAATTACAAATTAGGGACATCACAAGACAATAAAATAGCTATATATGGCGGATACATAGGATATATTCAGAAGCCAATATTTGATAATGATTATGGTTCAGAAGGAGGGGAGAGTGGAGAGTGTAAAGGTAAAGGTAAAGGTAAAGGTAAAGGTAAAGGTAAAGGTAAAGGTAAAGGTAAAGGTAAAGGTAAAAAAGATTGTGGCACTCCTAAACAAGATCATCATATTGTAATATGTCATAAGCCAGGTAGTCAAAATAAGATTATGAGTGTCGCAGGATTAAGCTGGGAAGGTCATCGTGGCCATGGAGATTATCGAGGTGCATGCTTTGATAACCCAAGTGAAACATTAGTTATTAATGCTTACGGTAACAATTTAGATATTGGTTTTCCAGTAATTTTGTCATTAAGTAATTATAAGCTTAGTGTGGGCTGGAGTCTTGTTGGAGGAGAATGGAATTTTCATTTAGCTATATATGATTTTGATAGAGTGTATACATCGTCAACGACTCTTTCTAACCTTCGTAGTAATCCTTCGCAAGCTAGAGTAAATTTATCTAATTGGCAAGAAGTTCAAGGTCTAGCAGGTGCTGATGGAGATATAACTTTAGTTAAATGGTATTATGATGATGCTCAAGAAGCATTGAAACTTTTAATTTTAGAGAAATTTCTTAGATCTTGGAGTTATGAATTAGATACATATAAGACAACATATAATAATTATAGTAAGGCTTATACAGCTGTTAAAACAGATAAATATACTGTTGGTAGCAATGATTTTGATAGCTCAAATATTCATATATTTATATCTGATGCTTTATTTACGCTAAACTCGGGAGCTACCTTAATTTTTGAACAAAAAAATATTCTAGATTTTAATTTAGGAGGCAACTATCTTTTTGGTGATGGTACTGGCTCAAAAAAAGCTACTTTAGCTGCGGATGTACTTGATGATCCAATCTTGGTAAAGAAAAATGCAACTCAATTTTATATAATGTATTTTAATAATGATAAGTTGTATATATATCTTTATAGTCGAGGAATATCTGTGCCTACTTCAGTCGCACTGCAAGATTTTCCAGGGGAGATTATACAAAAACTCATCGTAAAATTCGGTGCATTGTTTATTGTTACAGACAAGAATATATATGTTGAAGATATTTCCTCAAGATCTTTAATAAGTGTCGTACCTACATCCTCAGGATCAAACTTTCAGATAAATCGTGATGGAGATGGCAAGATTTATGCTATGAGTAATGGCTTACAGTGTAGTATTGATGGCAACTGTAATAATGCCCTTAGAATATATTTGGATACCGGTTGTTCAGCAATGTCAAAATTAGATGGAATTGGCTTACACCTTAATGTAGTATACAAAAGCTTTGAGCATTAAAAGTTCAAAAAAAAATAATATTAGATATACTGGTATTCTATAATATAACAATATGTGAAATTAGGTTATTTATCTTATGATTTTTTATAATTCCTTATCTGGAAAAAAAGAAGAGTTTAAGCCGATTGAGGTGAGTAAGATTAAAATGTATGCATGTGGTGTGACAGTTTATGATGATTGTCATATAGGTCATGCGAGGACTTATATAGCTTTTGATGTTATTAATAGATATTTTAAGTATCGTGGATTTGATGTTACATTGGTAAGAAATATTACTGATATTGATGACAAAATTATCAAAAGATCAAACGAGAATAAAGAATCTACCGCTGAGTTAGTTGATAGAAATATTAAAGCAATGCACGACGTTTTTGCAAGATTAAATATTCTTGAGCCAACCAGAGAGCCAAGGGCTACAGAGACGATTCCTGAGATGATAGCTATGATTGAAACACTTGTTGATAAAGAGTATGCATATCAAGGCTCGAATGGTGATGTTTTTTATCGAGTAGCTAAGTTTGCTGATTATGGTAAGCTAAGTAAGCAAAATCTTGAAGCATTACAACAAAGTTCAAGGGTTGATGTCGTTGATGAAAAAGAATATCCTATGGATTTCGTACTTTGGAAAATGGCAAAAAATGGTGAGCCTGCTTGGGATTCACCGTGGGGAGCTGGACGTCCAGGTTGGCATATTGAATGCTCTGCAATGTCAAAAAAGCTACTAGGTGAGACTTTTGATATTCATGCTGGTGGTTCTGATCTTAGATTTCCTCATCATGAGAATGAAATAGCTCAATCTGAGGCTTGTAATGGATGCACATTTGCTAATTATTGGCTTCATTCAGGTATGGTGAAAATTAATGCTGAGAAAATGTCTAAATCTTTAAATAATTTCTTTACAATAGTTGATGTATTAGAAGAGTATCATCCTGAAGTTGTCAGATATTTTTTGGCTTCTACGGTTTATAGAAGTGAGATTAATTACTCAAAGGAAAATCTTGATAATGCAAGAGCTTCTATCGAAAGATTATTTAATGCTCTAAGAGATGTTGAGCCTATTGAAGTAAACCTTCCTGATGATGCTAGTCAGTATGAAGAGAAATTTATAAAGGTGATGGATAATGATTTTAATACTCCAGAAGCATTAGCTGTTTTATTTAGCTTAGCTAAGAAAATAAATATTCTAAAGGCTACAAATAAGTATAAAGCTAGTGGATATGCGTATCTTTTACGCAAGCTTTGTAATGTATTAGGTATATTATTTACAGATATAGAAGAATATTTTAAGCAAGATGATGACGTTGATGATAGTGAGATTGAAAAACTCATTGCAGAAAGGACTCAAGCAAAAAAAGACAAAAATTATGCTAGGGCTGATGAAATTAGAAATCAGCTTCAAGAGCAAGGAATAATATTAGAAGATAGTGTATCTGGTACTACATGGAAAAAAGGTTAGTGAATGTATAGTCAAGAAAAACAACAGGATATTATAAATAATTTACATACGATAAGAGACTATATACGTTGGTGTATTTCTGAAATGTCGGTTAATCAAGCATATTTTGGCCATGGTTCTGACTCTGTTTGGGACGAGGCTGTACATTTGGTTCTTTCAGCGATTAATGTGTCGTATGATATAGATAGTGATATGGTTGCATCTAAACTCTTAATGGAAGAAAAACAGCGAATAATAGGGTATGTTTATCAAAGAGCATGTCAGCGTAAACCGTTACCGTATATTCTTAAGAAAGCATGGTTTGCAGGTATGGAGTTTGATATTGATGAGAGAGTAATTATACCTCGCTCCCCTATAGCGGAGCTTATAGGTAATGATTTTGCTCCATGGGTTAATGATATAGGTGATGTAAAAAATGTTTTAGATTTATGTACGGGAAGTGGTTGTATAGGTATTGCATCAACAACTGTTTTTGAAGATGCAAATATTACTTTGGTAGATATTTCTGATGATGCTCTAGCTATAGCAAACCACAATATAAAGAAGCATCAGATTACAGATAGAGTACAAGCCGTAAAATCAGATTTATTTGCTAATTTAAAGGGACAAAGATTTGATGTTATAGTATCAAATCCTCCTTATGTAGATAAAGAAGACTTAGATAGTATGCCTAAAGAATATCACTATGAGCCAAGATTGGCTCTTGAAGCTGGAGATGATGGGTTAGATCTTGCTAAAAAAATAATTTTAGAAGCAGACCTATATATGACTGAAAATGGTGTGTTGATTGTGGAGGTTGGTAATAGCCAATATACTTTGATTGAAATGTGTCCAGATATTCCTTTTACATGGTTGAGTTTTAGTGATGGTGGTGATGGTGTATTTTTACTGACTTATGAGGAACTTGTTAAATATAAAGATTTATTTAAGCAGTATTTTAGTAATCAGAATCAGTTAAATAATAAAAGTTTTGTAATTTAATATAACTTTATAGGGGTTGTATATGACTAGTGGCCCATTCAAGAGAATATCTTCTGATAAAACGGTTATTTTAATAATTTGTCTTTTTGGACTTATGTCTCAGTTTGCTACAGATAGCTTTACTCCATCTTTACCACATATTGCAAGCTATTTTGGTGCAATAGATAGAGATGTTAAGTTTACAGTTGGAATATATTTCTTAGGTATGGCATGTTCAATGCTTGGTTTTGGCCATCTTTCTGATAAATATGGGCGTAAGCAAGCACTTTTAGTGGGCTATGTAGTTTTTTGTTTAGCTAGTGTTCTTTGTATGCTAGCACAAAGTGAAAATCAACTGCTATTTTTTCGTTTTATACAAGGTATAGGGATGGGAAGCTCATTTGTATCTTTTAGAGCTATTATGAAAGATGTATTTAGTGATAGTCAGTCATTAGCTAAGGCAAGTCTTGTAATCAGCAGTATTGTGTCTTTGACTCCACCTTTGGCTCCAATAACAGGAGGTTTCATACAGGAGTATATTGGATGGCGTGGTAATTTTGCACTACATTCATTAATGGCTATTATTATTATTATGTTTTTGGTAAAATATCTACATTTGGAAGCTATACCAAAAAGTAATTATAAGCTTTTAGAATCATATAAGAGGGTTTTGTCAAATAAGACTTTTGTTTTAAATGCTATTTGTAGTGGCTTGGCATTATCTTTGGTTTTTGTGTTTGCAACACTTTCACCATTTTTCTTTCAAGAGCGTTTAAAATTTTCAGCAATTGAATTTTCATTTTTATCAGCAGCAATAATTATTCCTTCGGCAATATTCTTGATTATCTTTAAAAACATAATAAGTAAACTAGATATGAATAAGGTAATACTATATTGTGGGTGTTTTTCAACACTTAGTGGTTTAGTACTGGCTTTCTCATATTTTGTGTTTGGAATAGCTCCTTTAGTAATTGTTATATTATGTGCGCTAGCTTTTTGTGGTAATGTTTTTCAATATACAGCTACCTATGTATGCGCATATAAGGATGTCCATACAGAGGTAGGTGTTGCATCAGCTATGTTTGGGTTTATACAAATAATTGTTACCACATTAGTATCATCAGCTGTTTCTTATGTGAATTTAAGTAATCAAATTATCTTTGGGATACTAATGGCTATTCCACCATTTTTGATAGTTTTGTTGAAAATAGTTGATATCAAGAAATTATTAAATAAGCATGACTAAATAATATGATCATACCCTCCTATTTGGGACACTTAGGTGTTAAGAAAAGGAGACAAGATGAGATATACAAAAGAGTTTAAAGATGAAGCTGTTAAATTATGTTTACAACCAGATGCAAATAGACGAGAAATAGCAGATAACTTAGGGGTTAAATATAAAACCATTTGCAGTTGGATATCCAAAGCCATGTCAAACCCTCAGAAAGAAATAAAGATAGATTATAAAACGCAGTACCAGCAACTATCTTTTGAAAATACTGATTTGAAGAAAAAACTCAAACAGGCAGAAACAGAGCGTGAAATACTAAAAAAGGCACAGCTTACTTTGCAAAGCAAAATCTGTAAGGTACGCCTTTATTAAGGAGCATTATAAAGTTATGCCAGTAACAACACTATGTAAATCTTTGAATGTGAGCACATCTTCATATTACAGATGGATTCATAAACCTATAGGTAAAAGGCAATATAATGATGCTGAACTAGATGATGCTATTTTAATGAACATAAATCTAGATATGGAAGTGTTAGGATATACAAAGAGCTTAAAGATATGGGTTGGAAAGTTACTCAACCTAGAGTATCTAAACGTATGAAATTACTTGGTTTACATGCTAAAGCGGCTCGTAAGCATAAGAAAACTACAGATTCTAACCACAACAAACATGTTTATGATAATTTATTAGAACAAAACTTCACTGCTTTATCTGTAAATCATAGGTGGGTTACAGATATAACTTATGTACCTACACAAGAGGGGTGGCTGTATCTTTGTGTGATTATAGATTTATTCTCAAGATCAGTTATTGGTTGGGCAATGGATTCTAGGATGAAAGCGGATTTAGTTTGTAATGCTTTAAATATGGCATTCTTTAGAAGAAATTTTCCTAGTGGTGTGATTATACACTCTGATAAAGGGTCACAGTACTGTAGCAAACAATATCAAGACATTATTAAAGAACACTGGCTACTATCAAGTATGAGCTCTAAAGGATGCTGTTACGATAATGCTGCTTGTGAAAGTTTCTTTGGAACTTTAAAAGTAGAGTTAGTACATGATGAAAGCTATAAAACTAGAGAAGAAGCTAAACTATCAATATTTGAATATATTGAAGCTTACTATAATACAAAAAGGAGACATTCTACAATAAATTATATGACTCCATATCAATTTGAATATATAATGGAAAATGAAGTAGTAAACTGTCCCAAATTGACGGGGTAGATCAGTCTTTATTCATTTATGATAGGGGTGGCCTTCTAAAATTGTATAGGATCTATATAGTTGTTCTGCTATTATAATACGTACAATAGGATGTGGAAAAGTCATTTTAGATATGGATATTTTTTCTTTTGCGAGATCTTTTATACTTTGATGAATACCGTCTGGACCTCCAATTAATATTACAATGTTTGGATTATTAAATTTCCAATTTTGCATTTTATCGGCGAGTTCCTCTGTAGAGATAATTTTAGATTTCACATCAAGTATCACTAAATGATCTGAATTATTAATTTTATTTAAAATTATCTTGGCTTCTTGTTCCATCCATATATTAGGATTGCCTGTTTTGGTTCTTTTTGCTATTGGTAATTCTATTAGCTCAATAGCAATACTTTTGCTAAGTCTTTTTTTGTATTCGTTAAATCCATCCGTAACCCACTTAGGTGGTTTTTCTCCTAGAGATATAATTTTTATTTTCATTTAAAATTTCTTGTTTTCTAAAATAATATAATGTTTTTTGTTACTTACTGCATAAGCTACTGCGACATACTTTTTTCATTGTAGAAAAAGTATACAAAACTGCTTAGCATAACGCTATCATAGCCTAGAATGGATGGAAAATAAAAAATTCTTTGTTCAAACAGTTTTATTTTTTTAAACTACTTTCCATTAATGTGCATTTTTAATTAGCGAGAGATTTAGTATTTACAAGTTAAAATTATCTTGTGAAACAAAGTAGATTATTCTTAGATAGATCTTGATTAAACTCATATCCTGCGACATTAAACTTTTTAATGTCATTGATGTTTTCTATTTGATTTTCAAGGATAAATCTAGTCATTAACCCACGAGCTTTTTTAGCATGGATTCCTATAGTTTTAAATATTCCATTTTTATTCTCTTTAAAGTCTATATCTAACCATGTAGCATCTAGAACTTTTCTATCTATTGCTTGTGAATATTCATTTGAAGCAAGGTTAATTAGAGTTTTATTTTTTTGTTTAGCAAAAAAATAATTTAATTGCGATGTGATTTTATTTTGCCAGTATTTATATAAGACTTTCTCATCAATTTTTATTTTTGTGCCCATTTCTAGCCTATAGGCTTGCATCAAATCAAGAGGTCGTATAAGTCCATATAGTCCGGATAACATTAGTAAATGATCTTGCGTATACTTGACTGTTTGATTATCTAGAGTTTTAGCATCTAGACCCTTGTAAACATCTCCACTAAAGGTAAAAATAGCAGCTTTTGAATTTGAAATATCATAGTTGTTTGGATTGAAGCTATTATGTTTATCAAATACTTTTTGAGCTAATTTTGAGCTAATTTTCATTAGTTTTTCAATTTCATCTATTTCATAATGTTTTAGCTTGTTAATCAAAAGATTAATCTGATCTTTAAAAATAGGTTGAGTGAAATTGTAGTTTTCTTTTAAAGGATCAAGATTCTGACTTTTCGCTGGAGATATTACTATAATCATTTTGTATTATTTTGTGAATGCTTTGGCTTAATAATAGCAATTTACATTAGATAATGGAATTTGCTTTGATAGCTTGTAATATATATACATATCTAGTAATATGTACATTGCTAACTTGGTTTCCACGCAATGGTAGGCTGTGAACCCCACCAGATCCGGAAGGAAGCAACGGTAACAGTTGATCCATGTGCCGTGTTAAGGCTAAGTTAGCAATTCAAAGATACAAAATTTACTTTTGATATGTTTTTTTATAATAGTATTATTTTAGTGTATGGTGTAATGTAAGTCATAGTGAACTATTTTTTATGATGAAATGAATTTTTCTAAATTAGAAAGCATTATTAATTATGATATTGACCATGGTTTTCCTGGTGCTGTAGTAAGTGTTTTATATCAAGGTGAAGAAGTTTATAAGAAAACTTTTGGTTATGCTTGTCGGTATGATAAAGAGGGCGAAAAGCTTACAAATCCTCAAGCTTTAACACAAAATATGTTATTTGATGTTGCATCTATAACAAAGATTTTTGCTACGACGTATGCTGTTATGTATCTTTATCAACGAAACCTTATAAATCTAGATGCTTTAATTAGTGAATATATTCCTGAATTTAAGTTTGTTAATACAACTTATATCCCTAGTGTTCGTGATTTGTTGTGTCACACTAGTGGAGTTGAGCCATTTTTTGATTTTTATAATAACCACACAGCTGATCTACTATATAGTCAAGACCGCCAGATAACTGTAAAGCTTTTGAAAACAAAAATGTCTGTAATCGAGCCAGCACATAAATATTGTATATATAGTGATATTGGTATGCAAATACTGGGATGTGTGATTGAAGCTATTACAAAGAAGCAATTAGATATTTTTCTTGAAGAAAATATTTATTCCGCAATAGGTCTAAAAAATACATGTTTTAATCCATTAGAAAGAGGCTATTTACCAGAAAAGATTGTAGCAACTCAAGTTGATGGGCACTGTAATTTTGGTACAACGAATTTCAATAGTATAAAGACAGATACTTTAAGAGGCTATGTACATGATGAGAAAGCTCTATACTCTATGGGGGGAGTTGCTGGACATGCTGGGTTGTTTTCAACTATAGATGATGCAATTAAACTAGCAGAGTTAATATATAGAGAAAATGATGTTTTTTCTAAAGATGTCGTTAGGATATTTAGTCAACCATATGACACTAATAGTGCATTTGCTTTAGGGTTCTGGACCGCAAAAGGTAGAAAAAACAGACATCTATTTGGGGAAAACTGCAGTGATCAAACAATAGGCCATACAGGATTTACAGGTCAGTGTTTTGTCTCGGATTCCAAGAATAAAGTTACTGTTATGATCATGACAAATAGTGTGCATAGTACTATTATTTATCCTAGGATATTTGAAGGTAAAACATTTAGAACAGGCATGTATGGGCAGTTAATAGATTCAGTTTACGATGAGTTAGAAATATAGGTGATATTTGTGAATTTAAATTTTAGATATAGTTTTAAATATATATTGACGGTATATATTTTAGCTGCGATATTAGGCGGTTATGCTTTGGCTATTGTAGGAGGCATTGGTGAAGAAATACGTCGTAGCTTTCACTTAAATACTCATCAGTTATCAATATTACTAGGACTAGTATTTTTAGGTGGAGTTTTAGCAAAGATAATTTGGCTAGCTACCGACTATATCGGGCGAAAATTTATGATTTTAATTTTTGTGGTGTTTTATATTATAGGAACCTATATTTTTGTGATTGCCCAAGGGTATGAAACATTAATCGTTGCGAGGCTAATCCAAGGAGGATCCATCTTATTGGGGTCTTATGCTTTTCCTATATATATAACAGAAATTTCTCCAGCTGATCGTCGTGGTAGGTATGTAGCACTGTTCCAGTTATTATGGACTGCTGGCATGTGTCTTTCTGGGGTTTTAATATTCTTATTTTATGATGTGCTCGATTGGAGCGAATACTTTTATATAACGTTGACTATTGGTGTTGTTTTGTTAATAGCTTCTAGCTTTTTACCATCTAGTCCAACCTGGCTAGTGCTCAAAAATAGAATTGATGCAGCATATAATGTTATTAAAAAAACTCAGCCTAATCTTACAGATACTGAAATTAAAAAACATATTGAAGATATTAAGATTAGCCTAAGAATACATGCTCCTAGGAGTTTTGTTAATAAGCTTTTAATAGGTAAAGATATTTGGCCTGTGGTAATAGTTACTGTAGTTTTGATTTTAAATCAACTTACAGGGATTAATTTTATTGTTTTCTCATCTGAGTTAATAATAGCACCACTAACATCAAGTAGCTATGTTGCTCATACAGCTAACTTTCTTATCTTAGCTGTTAACTTTGTTGTTACAATTTTAACAATATTTGTTATTGATAAGTGGGGTAGGAAGAAAGTTATTTATATGGGGCTGACAGTAGGGTTAGCTAGTATGCTAGGGCTAGTTATTTTATATAGTCTTCCTAATTTTGCATATAACTATGTATTAGTGATTATCTTGTTAACAATATGTATAGCAGGATTAGCATTTGGGCCCTCTGGGGTGATTGTGACTCTTATAAATGAATTGCTGCCGAATAGAGTAAGGATAATAGGAATATTTATGGCGGGAGTTGTATCAATGCTATTTTCATTTTACTTTATAGGTTATTTCTTAAAAATAGGTCAAAACTGGGGTTTTAATGTAATGTTTGGCCTATTACTTATAAGCTCATGTATTTATTTTTGGGTTGTTAAAAAATTTGTTCCGGAAACTGCTGGTAAGACACTTGAAGAGATTGAAAATAAATTTGAATAATCTTAGGTAATTTTTTTATTAGTACTCGGCGATATACTGAATATTTTAGCCAAGTTTAATATTAATCAAACTAATTTTTCCTAATTAAATAGCTATATATAATCCAAAATTAACTTTCCACGCTATCTGATTAACTAAAAATTCATCTAAAATTTGGAATATATCCATTTTTTTAGAAATACTTGAAGAGATAAGTTATAGCTTTTGTATTATAAAAATATATAATTTAAAGGCTATCCAAATTAGCAGGCATTTATACTTTTGTAAGGAATTGTAAGCTAAAAGCATAACTTAGTTATTTTTTATAAAGTTTAACTAGATAAAATTTTTATCGTTTTGTTACATCTATATTCTAAAGTGGAAAAATCGTGGTAGCTATGAGTGGACTTGAACCACCGACCCCAGCATTATGAATGCTGTGCTCTAACCAGCTGAGCTACATAGCCACAAATGATGTAGCATATTATATTTACTTTATAGTAATTGTCAATATTAATTAATCACGATATTAAAAAAAATATTACTAATGTTTTATTACTTGCTAAAAGGGTTGGTTTTGTAGTACGATATAAGCCAAGAGTACAAAGGGATTGATCCCTCTATAAAATGATAAAAGAATAAAATGTCTGAAGGTAGAAATAAATTAAACGATTTTTCGCTATTACAATCTTTACTGGGTGGTTCTTCTAAAATAGAAGAAAAGACTTCTAGGATGAAACAAGCAAGAGATAAAAACATCTCAAAGAACAAGAATACATCCAAGGTGCCTGCTAAAAAAGTAGAAGATAGAGATACATCATTTATTCGAATCCCTCAATACGGCCATAGAATAAATAATAAAATAGTCGATGAGTTACAGAATCCCCAAATAGAAAATTTTGAGGAACTTATAGTAACAGTTGATGTTGAGAAAGAAAGACAAAAAGAAGAAGCTAGGTTATTTAAGTGGCTATGTAAACGTTTTCCAAGATGTTTTGATCCTATGAATAAGAAACCTCTTAAAATAGGTATAAGTCCAGAAATAGAAATAATCTATCAAAATGAGCACTTTGCTCCAGTTGATAATCTAGTGCTTAGAAATGTTTTACGTCGTTATGTTGGAGATACTCGCTATCATAAAGCAGTCTTTGAATTAAAACAAAGATTTAACCTTCAAGGTCAACCGGTTGAAGATTATTCTTCTGAGCATATTGAGTATTCTAAAAAGCGTTTAGATGAGATTGCTGAAAAAGCTGAGTTTAGAGCAAAGGGTCTAAGTATGAAAGACTATTACGAATACAAAAAGCAACAATTAGAAGAGGACGTTGATACAAAAGAATAAGTTTTTCGTCCAGAAAAATTATCTAAAGTTATTGTCTATTTTGATCTTTAAGTTTATTATTTGATTAATACTGTAATCTATGGCTTCTAATATCCATGAGTTTTTTTAAATTTTATAAGCAAAGGAATATATTATTCTATATAAGTATCTTTGTTTTGTTGGCCGTAAGTTTGTTATCAAGCTGTGCAAAAGATAATGGTATAGCTAGAGAGCTTCCCTTGATAAAGCACAACTATTCAAAATCAAAGCATACAGCATATCAGATTTTTGGTTTTGATTATGCAACTACTCCTAAAGATATATATAATGTTGTTAATAAGGTGCCAACCAAATTTACAGTAAATGTGTATATTGCTGATAATGAAAACTGTGAATTTACTTATACTAAAGATGAAAGTGGCGACCACCAAGGTCAGTTTAGAAGCTCACAATCTTTCACGGCATATTTATCTGGTAAAAATGAACTACTGAGACTTGAGTGTGAGGGTAAACAATCAAATATTGATTATAAAATAGTAGCATATGCAAATGGTGTGGAATACGATAATATTGGGAATTTGTCATACTTAGTTGAATCAGGGGTTATCTAAAAGTTGATTATTTTCTCCAGAAATCTGGTATGAAGAGAACTAATAATGTGAATATTTCTAGACGTCCTGCAATCATTGCAAAGTCACATATCCAAAGAGCATCTTTGGGAAGATTCTTAAAATTAGAGCTGATTTCACCTAAGCCAGGTCCTACATTTGATAATGTTGTTGCGATTGTTGAAAATGCAGTAGCAATATCTAGCCCACAACCCAATAAGGCTAACCAGCCAATTGCAAAGACTATAATATAAACAGAGATAAAACCAGATACTCTATTAAGAGCTTGTTCTGAGATGTTTACGTCATCTAGTTTTACGGTAAACATTCCCTGAGGATGGATTACTCTTTTTGCTTCAAGCATAGCTTTCTCTTTAAAAAGAATAGCACGTATCATTTTCAGGCCACCAGCTGTAGATCCACCACAACCTCCGATAATTGCTATAAACATAAGTAAGACTGGCAAAAAACTAGGCCATAGATAGTAATTTGTATCAGATACAAACCCTGCGCTGGAACTAATAGATATCACTTGGAATACGCTATTAAAAATTATATGGAATGTATCATAGAGACTGCTACTAGTGTTAGCTAGTAGTGTGATACTAACTATCAAAGATGTGAAAAAAAGGAAATAAAAATATGCTTTAAATTCAACATTCTTAAAGTAGTGGTTAATCTTAAATTTTGATAGTGCTATATAATGTGCCTTAAAGCTGGTAGCTCCTAAAAAAAGGAAAATAGCACAAACAAGAAGCACACCTGTTGATTTGTTTGTCATGCTAGCATCACTAGGAGTGAATCCACCTGTTGAAACGGTCGAAAACGTATAACATATGGCATCAAATGGTCCCATACCAACAATTAGATATGATATAAAGCATAGAAAAGTAAGTAACAGATATACCATCCATAATGCTTTTGCAGTACTAGAAATCTTTGGAGCAATTTTATCATCTTTCCATTGACCTGTTACTTCAGCTTTATATAGTTGCATACCTCCAACGCCTAGTAAAGGAAGAATCGCAACTGTTAAAACAACAATTCCCATACCACCAAAAAACTCTGTTTGTTGGCGATAAAATAAAATACTATTAGGAAGCTTATCTAACCCTTCAATTACAGTACCTCCTGTGGTGGTAAACCCAGATACAGATTCAAATATAGCATGTGTAAAAGACAAATCTAAGCCTGGAAATGTCATATACGGGATAGCTCCAAATACTGAAACGAATATCCAAACTAGAGCCACGATTAGAAAACCATCTTTATTTGACAGTTTTTTATCTGATTTGCGAGCAATAAACCATAATAAAAAGCCACATAAAAAAGTGACAGTAAAACTTGAAATAAAAGGGTACGAATTATTTTCTTTATAAATATAATCAATGATTATAGGACTAAGCATAGTAAGACTTAGGAACATCAAAAATATACCAATTATTTTAGGTTTTTGGCTTAACTTCATTAATTAACGCTTCAAAAGCTTTATATTTTAGATGTTTAGTTTAGTACAATTATCCTAAAGCTACAAGTTCAACGACTAACATATGAAAGTTGTCAACTAAAAAGAGACTCAGAAACGAAGTTCTATTTTTCTAAAAAATCCTAAAGCTATAGACTATTTTCGCCAAAAATCTGGCATAAAAAGAACTAATACTGTAAATATTTCCAGACGACCCGCAATCATAGCAAAATTACATATCCAAATAGCATGATTAGGTACGGTCTTGAAATTTGAACCAATTTGACCTAATCCAGGACCTACATTTTACAGTGTTGTTGCAATTGCTGAAAATGCTGTATCTGGACTTAGGCTACATGCCAACTAGTAAAAAAGCTATAAAGCAGAGAAATGTTAGTAAGACATACACTAACCACATTGCTTTGGCTGTAGTTGATATCCTTGGAGCTATTTTTTCATCTTTACCTAAACTGTTACCTCAGCTTTATACAGTTGCATGCCATCAACACCTCTAACAGTGGCAAAATAGCAACAGTTAAGACCACAATCCCCATACCTCCAAAGAAATGTGTTTGTTGGCGATAATATAAGATGCTATGAGGTAATTTATCTAAATCTGTTATTACAGTCGCGCCAGTGGTGGTAAATCCTGAGATTGATTCAAATATAGCATGAGTAAAAGATAAATCTAGCCCAGGAAATACCATATAAGGAATACCATATAAGGAATACCATATAAGGAATACCACCAAAGACTGTAACAAAAACCCAAACAAGTGTAACAATAACAAAACCATCTTTATTTGTGATTTTTTTGCTTGCTTTACGTCCAATAAACCATAATAAAAAACCACATAAAAATGTTATCGTAAAGCTTAATAGAAAAGGATATATATTTGACTCGTTGTAGATATAGTCAACAACAATAGGTGTAAGCATTGTAAGGCTTAAAACATTAAGAACATACCTATTATCTTAGGGTTTTGACTTAACCTCATCGACACAATACTTAAAAGCTATATTTTACTGGTGACTTTGATGTTTAGTTTAGTATAATTATGTTTAAGCTACAAGGTAAATTATTAGTATCTAAGAGAGGTTCTTACTATGATGAAACTTATATTAAGGTTAGCTCATCTATTTGATAATAAAAAAGATAGAGCATACGTGAGTGAGGCAGATAAGCTTTTACAAGAGTTTGATAAAACCAATCCTCAAAAATCAGAATCACAAAAAAAGGAAATTTTGAAGCATAGAAATATTTATAAAAGGGAAGAAAAACCAAAAACTAGCTTTTTAGATGGTTAATCTTGATTCATATGCTTTATCTAATATTTTTTTAAAAAGCTAAAATCAAACAGGTCTTCTTCTGACTCCGTTATGTGTCAAGCAAACTTAGCAATTCTAATACAGCTTGAACTCTTAGCCTGCAATACGTTCATCATGTAGAGATGTCTCAAGCTATAATAATGAAACAAGAAGTAGTTCAGAAAATAATACCCTTAATAAGGGTTATGGTTCCAATGTTCTAAATGCTGGAACTAGTGGTGATGCAGTTAATTTAGGTTGGAATGGAAATAGTTAAAGTAACTATGGTGGTGCATTAGGTAGTGATAATCTGGTTATTAAGATAGAAGGAGATTCTTTAGGTGGATTATGAAATCTTATGTTTTAGATCTTGATCTTCATGAGGTAGCTACTAATTTTTCAGATGGTGATCCTTTTCTAGGAGAAGTTTTGAGAATGTAAAGATTATAAATTCAGAAAATGGTGAAGAAGTTTTTTTCAGCAACTAAAAACCTAGATAAAAGTTAGACTAAAGTATACTAAATTTTATACATATATTTTATAATCTGAGTGAAGCTCTTGAGAGAGTAATTATGACTATATGATTTGGTTTTTTGCTGGTATACTGTGTATTATTTTTTTGGAAGGATGTAGATGAAAAAGAAATTTGTATCGTTATTGTTATTGTGTTCGTTAACTTTTTATCTCTAAATAGTTGTTTTTGGTTAGCTATAGCGGGTGTTGGTGTTGCAGGAGCATATATGGTTGATAAGAAGTAGTTTCTTAAAAATTATTAATAATATTCTTCAGTGTTCTTAGGGTTTAAAATTAATTTAGACAAGCTTTTTAATAGAGCCTAAGCCAGTAAATAAATAGGAAAATATAAAGATTTTTGCATAATTAAACTTTTTATTAATCTTAGTAAGTAAGCAAAAAATCATGAACGTTAATATTATCGATTATTGTAGTTATGTGTACTCCATGGATTTAGATATTCTCGAATAGATGTTTTATAATATGTATCATTTATTGCAGATTCTAGATCAGATAGACTTTTTTTAACCTCTTCATCCTTAGATTTATATAATAAAGGATAATTCTCTTCAATATATTCGAGTTTTTGTTTTAGATTTGGAAGTAAATTAACATTTTGTTCATTTTTATAAAACTTTGCATAATAATTTTAAATTAAAGTTTTTATGGTACTATTTTCGGTAACTTATACCTTATATTCACTTAATAAATCCTGTAAACTATCATAATTAACTTGAGCAGCATCTCGCTTCTCATTAATAAGGTTAAAAATTCTTTCTTTATATGAACTATTACTTAAACTGTTTATACCTCTCATATTATAACCATGGTTTACGGCTTTCTTTGGCGCCATGAAAATATCAAGAACTTTTTTGACATCTTTGCCTGTATTCATATAATCTTTCAGTGCTTTAGAGCCATCTACCATGAGATTATAAAAAGCAACTCCTTGGTTTTGTCTCATAGTCGCAAATTGTGCACCATCTAAGCTGAAGGAACTTGTTCCTGAAAAAGGTTTTATTGTTGATCCTAGCGACGATGCAATGTCACTGGGTGAAGAGGTGGATGATACCATAGAGCCAATTTCTTTCACAAAATCTTTAATTTGTATGTCTTTAAGATTAGAAAATTGTTTTTTTAGAGTGCTCTCATATCCTCCGTATAAATTAATAGCCATTCGTGGAACTTGAACTCCTAATATTATCAAATCTATCACTTGATTCCAAAAATCTAGGTTTTCAGGATTTTTATGACTTATATCAACTCGTTGTCCACAACGACTCATGTATAAGTGTGATCTACCCCGTCAATTTGGGACAGTTTACTACTTCATTTTCCATTATATATTCAAATTGATATGGAGTCATATAATTTATTGTAGAATGTCTCCTTTTTGTATTATAGTAGCTTCAATATATTCAAATATTGATAGTTTAGCTTCTTCTCTAGTTTTATAGCTTTCATCATGTACTAACTCTACTTTTAAAGTTCCAAAGAAACTTTCACAAGCAGCATTATCGTAACAGCATCCTTTAGAGCTCATACTTGATAGTAGCCAGTATTCTTTAATAATGTCTTGATATTGTTTGCTACAGTACTGTGACCCTTTATCAGAGTGTATAATCACACCACTAGGAAAATTTCTTCTAAAGAATGCCATATTTAAAGCATTACAAACTAAATCCGCTTTCATCCTAGAATCCATTGCCCAACCAATAACTGATCTTGAGAATAAATCTATAATCACACAAAGATACAGCCACCCCTCTTGTGTAGGTACATAAGTTATATCTGTAACCCACCTATGATTTACAGATAAAGCAGTGAAGTTTTGTTCTAATAAATTATCATAAACATGTTTGTTGTGGTTAGAATCTGTAGTTTTCTTATGCTTACGAGCCGCTTTAGCATGTAAACCAAGTAATTTCATACGTTTAGATACTCTAGGTTGAGTAACTTTCCAACCCATATCTTTAAGCTCTTTGTATATCCTAACACTTCCATATCTAGATTTATGTTCATTAAAATAGCATCATCTAGTTCAGCATCATTATATTGCCTTTTACCTATAGGTTTATGAATCCATCTGTAATATGAAGATGTGCTCACATTCAAAGATTTACATAGTGTTGTTACTGGCATAACTTTATAATGCTCCTTAATAAAGGCGTACCTTACAGATTTTGCTTTGCAAAGTACGCTGCTGACTTTTTTAGTATTTCACGCTCTGTTTCTGCCTGTTTGAGTTTTTTCTTCAAATCAGTATTTTCAAAAGATAGTTGCTGGTACTGCGTTTTATAATCTATCTTTATTTCTTTCTGAGGGTTTGACATGGCTTTGGATATCCAACTGCAAATGGTTTTATATTTAACCCCTAAATTATCTGCTATTTCTCGTCTATTTGCATCTGGTTGTAAACATAATTTAACAGCTTCATCTTTAAACTCTTTTGTATATCTCATCTTGTCTCCTTTTCTTAACACCTAAGTGTCCCAAATAGGAGGGTATGATCAAATGTATTCATAGAGTTTACTCAGAACATAATTAAACTGTCCCTATTATTCAATACCACTTTATAAAATATTTTTATTCCTTGCTTTTATGCAGCATCTAAAATACCAGAATATACTTCATCAGGAGTCATATATCCAATACTAGAATGTAGTCTTTCATTGTTGTAAATATCAATATATTCTTTGATACCTACTTTAGCCTCTTTCATAGTTATATATGATGCCGGATAAACATTTTCATATTTCAGTGTTCTCCAAAATCTCTCAATTGCAATATTATCTATAGATCTTCCTTTAGCATCCATAGATTTATTTATTTTATTATCAGATAATATTTTAATATGCTCTTTTGCTGTATATTGAGTTCCTTGATCAGAGTTAAAGATATCAGGTTTACCATATTTAAATAACGCTTCTTTTAACACACTAGTTGTTAGATGTGTATCCATAGTATTAGAAATCTTCCAAGCTAGTATTTTCTTGCTATGCCAATCTATTATGGCTGCTAAATATGCATACCCACATTCTAGTCTAATATACGTGATATCAGCACTCCATACCTTATTAGCTTTATCTATAACAACCTGATTCGTCTCATTTTTAAATACATTAAGTAAGTATGGATATTTCTTGTGTTGCTTATTAATGACAGTTGTCTTTTTTTTAGGATACAATGCCTTAATACCCATGAATTCCATAGCACTTTTGATTAGCTTCCTTCCAACTAGAAATCCTAATCTATTTAGCAACTTTACTAGACTTCTCGTACCATAATATGGATGTTTAGTATGTATCAAATCTATTGCATTTAATAGTTTAATATCATCATTACTACTAAATTTTGATATTGGTGTATAATAGTACACACTCTTAGATACAGATAATAGTTTAAGCTGATTATTTAAAGATAATTCTAGCTTAGTATCTACAGAGTTTACTCTATCATTTGATGATACCAAGCTTTTTTAGCTTTCCCATTAAAAAATCCCTCTCTACTATTACCTCGACTAGTTTTTTACTTGTTGCATCTTTATCTTTTCTAAGCTCATTTATTTCCTGCTTATACTCCTTAACAACAGAGCTTTTATCAAATGCTAAGCAAGCATTAGATAAAAATTGCTGCTTCCAATTATGCACGTTTTTAGGAAGTAAATCATACTTACTTGCTATCTCATTAACTGTCATATCGCCTTCTAGCAATTCTATAATTACTTTAGCTTTAAAATCAGCTGTATACGTTACTCTTTTTTTACTCATTTATCTATTTCCTAATTTATCTAGTTAAGTTTAACATCTAGGAATAAAAATCTTTCTAAAATCAGTAGCTTTTTCTGAGGACATTATATATAATATGATTTATTAAGTTCTGACTTATATGTTACAAACTATGGTGATGGGAATACCTCAGCTAAAATACCATATAGAGATCCTCTAATTCAAGATAAAGAAAGTATTTTATGGGTAAAAAGTTGGGTAGCGATCTTAGATCAATTAAGCTTGATGGTTTAATATCATTTGTAAAAATAAATAAAATTTTAGATCACTGCTGATTATTTTGAATCAAAAAAATGCTGATCTAATTATATAAAAACATGGTGAATCATATGATTATCTCTTCTCCCTCTGACTACCGCGAAGCAGCAAAAAGAAAACTTCCTCGTTTTCTTTTTGATTATATTGATGGTGGTGCAAATATAGAACAAACATTACAATCTAATGTGTCAGATTTATCTAGAATTAGGCTAAGACAAAGAATCTTAAAAAATATCAAAGATCTAAGCTTAAAAGCATCATTATTTAATCAAGAACTATCAATGCCAATTATCTTAGCCCCTGTAGCACTAAGTGGAATGTATGCGCGTAGAGGTGAGGTTCAACTAGCCAGAGCAGCTAAAAATAGTGGTATTGATTTAATACAATCTACAGTCTCCGTATGTTCAGTTGAAGAAGTATCTTCAGCATTGACCGAACCTCCTTGGTTTCAACTTTATGTACTTAAAGATCGTGCTTTTATGAAAAATATGTTGCAGCGAGCTCAGAGATTGGGTGTTACAAAGTTAGTTTTTACGGTAGATATGCCAACGCCAGGTACACGATATCGTGATGCACACTCTGGTATGTCAGGTAAGTTCTCTGCTCAAAGACGGATATTGCAAGCCTGTATGAAACCAGCATGGGCACTTGATGTTGGATTACTAGGAAGACCTCATGATTTAGGAAATATTTCAAAATATCTAGGTAAAAAAATAAATCTCAAAGATTATATTGGTTGGTTAGCTCAAAATTTTGACCCCTCTATTAGTTGGAATGATTTAGAGTGGATAAGGGAATTCTGGAAAGGGTCTCTTATTATAAAAGGAATTTTAGATTCTGAAGATGCAAAAAGTGCTGTGAAATTGGGAGCTGATGGAATTGTTGTTTCAAATCATGGTGGCCGTCAACTTGATGGTGTGGCTTCATCAGTCAAGGCTTTACCAAAAATAGCAGATACTGTTGGGAATGATTTAACGGTATTAGTGGATTCAGGAGTTCGTTCGGGTTTAGATGTGGTTCGTATGTTAGCATTAGGAGCAAAAGGTGTATTACTTGGGCGATCTGCAACTTATGCTTTAGCTACAAAAGGACAGTGTGGTGTTGAGAATTTATTGAATATATATGCTCAGGAAATGAAAGTTGCAATGACTTTGACAGGAGTAACTAATGTTAATCAGCTAAGCAAAAAAAATTTAGATATATAATATGACTTCTTAAAACATGAACATCTAAAATAGATTTTTAATGAAATGATTATATTTTTAAAATATTATAATGGTTAATTTTTTTATAAAAGAAGCTAAGTAAAATATATGTTATTATTAGAGATGATATTAAAGGTTACTTTGATATAGGTCGTAGTGAGATGGGCTAGTTTTTTTTGCTAGAGACCATAATAAAACTGCAAAAATACCAAGACAAATATATATGGTAATTATTTGGATCATATTTGTAAGTTTAATATGTGAAAATAGTATTAACCCAATACCACTAAAAAACATTTTTATAGAGCTCTGAACAGCACTAGCTATGCCTTTGTCTTTTTTTATACTTTGCATGCACATTGAGATTATCAAGGCTGCTGCAATACCACATAAAAAAGCTGTGCCAATACCAAATATTACTATGGTAAAAGTGTCTGTGTATATTTTGAATATCAATATAAGCACGATAAAATGAATCAAGTATAGCTTGAGTAGTACGCCAAGAATTTTTTCAGATGAATATTTATAAAGAAAGCGTTGTAAACAAAAAGCACCTGCTGCTAAGCTTAATGCATAAAACCATTGGTTATAACGCTTAAATGTAAGTTATGTAATACAAAAGGAAGCATATTATAAAAACTTATAGAATAGACATAGATTAAAGCTGAAAATAAACTCATAATAAAAAATATCTATCCTTGAAAAATTCTAAATATTTATTGACAGTAGTTTTAAAATTTACTCTATATTTTATGATTTTAGAGGTCTCTGGCATTAATTTAAAAATAAGTAAAAAAACTATAATATTTATAGTCACTAATGTAATTAGAGAAAGTCTTCATGAACTAACTGATTGAATAAATGCCCCTAGCACAGGAGCTATAATATCCCCAGAAAAAGCTACTGATTTTAGAAAGATTTTTATTCCTAGATGTTAAACTTAACTAGATAAATTAGGAAATAGATAAATGAGTAAAAAAAGAGTAACGTATACAGCTGATTTTAAAGCTAAAGTAATTATAGAATTGCTAGAAGGCGATATGACAGTTAATGAGATAGCAAGTAAGTATGATTTACTTCCTAAAAACGTGCATAATTGGAAGCAGCAATTTTTATCTAATGCTTGCTTAGCATTTGATAAAAGCTCTGTTGTTAAGGAGTATAAGCAGGAAATAGATGAGCTTAGAAAAGATAAAGATGCAACAAGTAAAGAACTAATCGAGGTAATAGTAGAGAGGGATTTTTTAATGGGAAAGCTAAAAAGCTTGGTATCATCAAATGATAGAGTAAACTCTGTAGATACTAAGCTAGAATTATCTTTAAATAATCAGCTTAAACTATTATCTGTATCTAAGAGTGTGTACTATTATACACCAATATCAAAATTTAGTAGTAATGATGATATTAGACTATTAAATGCAATAGATTTGATACATACTAAACATCCATATTATGGTACGAGAAGGCTAGTAAAGTTGCTAAATAGATTAGGATTTCTAGTTGGAAGGAAGCTAATCAAAAGTGCTATGGAATTCATGGGTATTAAGGCATTGTATCCTAAAAAAAAGACAACTGTCATTAATAAGCAACACAAGAAATATCCATACTTACTTAATGTATTTAAAAATGAGACGAATCAGGTTGTTATAGATAAAGCTAATAAGGTATGGAGTGCTGATATCACGTATATTAGACTAGAATGTGGGTATGCATATTTAGCAGCCATAATAGATTGGCATAGCAAGAAAACACTAGCTTGGAAGATTTCTAATACTATGGATACACATCTAACAACTAGTGTGTTAAAAGAAGCGTTATTTAAATATGGTAAACCTGATATCTTTAACTCTGATCAAGGAACTCAATATACAGCAAAAGAGCATATTAAAATATTATCTGATAATAAAATAAATATATCTATGGATGCTAAAGGAAGATCTATAGATAATATTGCAATTGAGAGATTTTGGAGAACACTGAAATATGAAAATGTTTATCCGGCATCATATATAACTATGAAAGAGGCTAAAGTAGGTATCAAAGAATATATTGATATTTACAACAATATACTACCCCAATAAATTAAACAATATTTTCAATTATTTAGTTCCCATCTAAGCCGCCCGTTTTTCCAATAAGTTATCGTAATAAAATTCCATAGGTTTTTTATAATTGATAGACTCATGAAATCTTCTATTATTATAAAAATCTATATAATCATCCACATCGTTTCTTAGTTCAACAATGCCAGGATATTGATTTAAATAAAATCTCTCACATTTAGCACTTATCCAAAATCTTTCGATGCAAATGTTATCAGTTGCTCTACCTTTACCATCCATAGATATAGTAATTTTTTTATCCAATAATGTTTGGATATGAATGTTAGATGTGTACTGGCTACCTTGATCAGTGTTAAATATTTCTGGTACTCCATATTTATACAGAGCTTCATTTAAAACTTTCATAACTAAACTACTATCCATAGTGTTGGATATCTCCCAACTTAGTACAGCCTTAGAGTACCAATCAATAATAGCTGCCATATAAACTGTGCCAGCATCAGTCTTAATATATGTAATATCTGTAGACCAAACTTGATTAGGTCTCAATATGCTTAAACCTTTTAGTTTGTAACTATAAATAGCATGCTCTTTGTTAGGTTCAGATAAGTTTAAGTTTGGTTTTTTCACCGCCAATATAGCTTTGATGCCTAACTCTTTACGATACTTTTGTACTGTGTTCTCACAGATGCTAAACCCATCTTCTATTAATTGCTTATGAGCTTTTATATAGCCGTAGCAGGGAATCTCCTCATGTATCTGTATAAGCTTTGCTTTTACTTCTTCTTTATGTTCGTTAACCACAGGCTTGTAATATAAACCAGCTCTAGAAACTTCTAATAAGAAACTTTGTTTTACAACAGATAATTTATGCTTAGGATCAATCATCGCTTTTCTATCAGATAATCCCAAGCTTACGAGCTTTCCCTCAAGAAATTCCTTCTCAATTGTTAGTTGTCCAACCTTCTTAGAATACTGATCTATCTTGGTTTGAAGCTTTGCATTGTCTTTTTTATATTGTGATACTGATTTGGATGGATCCATTACCAACTCAGCATTTTCTAAAAAGGCTGTTTTTCAATTATTTATGTTTTTGGGCGTAATATTATATTTTACTGATAACTGTGTGATTGTTTGATCTTTCCCCAATACTTCCAAGACAACTTTAGTCTTAAATTCAACGGTATATATTTTTCTCTTATTACTCATTTACATTTATCCTAAATTGCTCATTTATAGTTTAGCTACTTTAGGAACTAAATTCTCAAAATTGTTGTTAAAATTTCATGGGGTATTATACAATGAAAGACTACATTCTAGTATTGGATATATGACTCCTGATGAAGTATATTCTGGTATTTTAGATGCTGCATAAAAGCAAGGAATAAAAATATTTTATAAAGTGGTATTGAATAACAGGGACAGTTTACTTAATTATATTAGAATTAACTTTCTACGACCAAACCTATCGCTTAGAAAACCATATGGTAATAGAAAAATTCCAAGTATAAGCATATATATTAGAACACTATTTTTTAGTATTGATTGAGATGTGGCAAAATCATTTTTTATATATGGTAAAGAAGGGCTTATGAAGTCTATAGACATCAGGCCAGTTAAGACTAATTAGACAACTAAACGCTAGAGATACACGGTATGCTTTAAGCACAGCTTTACTTACATAAGTTAGGATTCCCATATGATATCATACAACTAAAAATAATCGTCATTTAAATATTATTTAAATCCTGAAACCCTGTTTTGCTATGGAATTTGTATTTATCCATACTGCTCAGATATACTAATTTTAGTTCTAATTTGAGATTTTATATATTAGAGGTAATTTTATGTCTGTTACATTATATGGTAATCGTTTTGTAATTTACACTAAGAAAGTATTAGCTGTTTTAGATTTAAAATCCATTCCATGCACTCTTAATACAGAGACTCCAAAAGAGTATGAAAAAATTCACCCATTAAAGCAAATTTCTGCTATCGTTGATGATGAACCTGTTGCAGATTCATCTGTTATTTGTGCCTTTTTAGATAAAAAGTATCTTGAAGGTATGTAATAGGTATATTTTGTTGAGTAGTAAAAAAATAGTTAATTATGAATTCGTATATGCTTTAAAAAGCTTAGGATTATTTTTTAACCATTGATTGAATTGATTAACTAGCTTTTTACCATTAGCCGTTTTATTGAACATAAAGGCTTTAAAAGAGCTATTGCTATCTATTTGAACTGGTATTTGGCATACTTGTGGGTTAATAGAATGTTGATATGCGATTTCTACGCTATCAGTAATCATTATGTTAGGGTGAATATTACCTAAGCCATTAGTTATCGATTTTACAGCTAGCTTATTATCGTTTATTATTAGAAGATTTGCATTCTTAAGTTTTTGTAATGCAAACTTTTCATTAGTACCACCTCTATTTTCAATGACTAATGTTTTTGAATTATCGATATCTTCAAAATTTCTATATCTATTTAAGTTTTTGCAGTCTGTCATGGCAGCCTTTCTAGAAGTAGCTAAAGGAGTAGAAAATACGAAGTCTTTTTGACGTTGAGCAGTTATAGTCATTCCACCTACAAAAACTTGAAACTTATTTGCTTTAAGGTCTTCTGAAGCAGTTTTCCAAGAAGTTTTAACAAATTTAATATTTTCTTTTTGGGCTTTGGCAAACTCTTTTATAAGTTGTATATCTTTACCATTAAATGTATTAGTTGTTTTGTTATAATTGGAAAAAGGAAGGTAGTCTCCAGTAGTTCCGACTACAATATCACAATATCCAGATGTAAAAAGAAATAAGCTTGCAATAGTTATATAGATAAGTTTTCTCATAATTAATTTATATTTAAAGTTATTGATTATAAGATTCTATACTAATAGACAGATGAAAAAAATATTTGATAGTAAAGTTTGTAAGTATTAGTCTTCTTTTTTATCCATTTTACCTGCAACAAAACAGCCTATGCCAACAGCAGCAAATGCTGAAATTATCCATACTAAATAAAACATAATAAATCTCCTTTTTTAGTACATCTCATGTGAGTTAGCTTTTATTTCTGCAGCAGATGTTCTACGCCCATTTGCCCACATTTTCTTATATACAAAGAATGTATAGCTAAATACTATTGGAAGTATAATAGCAACGGCACATAGAATACCTATTAATGAAGTTTGACTACTACTAGCATTAAATATTGTTAAGCTGTATTTGTAATCACCAACATTAGATACCATAATGAATGGGAATAATGCAAAACCAATTGTTAACACTGAACCAAACAGTGAGGTTAAACTTGCTAAAAATGCTGAACCATCTTTATCTTTATTGTTAAATACAATAACAAGTATTGCAGCAGCAACGGCTAAAACAGGTGCGAACCACATCCAAACATGTGCATGGTTAAAGTTATAGAACCATGAGTAGCCAGTTGTTATTTTACCTGCTGTAAATGCATGATGCAATGCACTAGATGCATGTGCAAAAGCTGGATCTGTAACGTACTGATAGCCTGGGATAAAAGATATCCAAACCGCAGCAACTATAAATAGTACGATATATATAACTGTTGTAATGTTGGAGATCTTTTTGAATCTATCTCTTAGCACACCGTCTGTTCTAAGTTTGCCATAAGTAGAACCATGCATTAATGCCATATTTAGAGCAAATACTCCAAATAGTAATGCAAAAGGAGTTAGTAGATTTAATAATGTAACCCACATAGATTGGTACTGGCCATTTGTCACTGTACCATAAATTAGTCTAGCTGTATCATCATAAGATATTGGGAAACCAAGGTATAGATTGCCAACAGCAACACCCATAACAACTATAGGAATGATACTGCCTAGAACAAGCATCCAGTCCCAGAAGTTTCTCCATTTGTCACTATCTATTTTCTTTCTATACTCAAAAGCAGGCGGTCTTAGGAAAAGTCCCCATAGTACAACTAATATTGCGATGTATAATCCTGAGAAACTTGTAGCATAAACTTGTGGCCAAATGGCAAAAAGTGCACCGCCGGCAGTAATAAACCAAACTTGAGATCCATCCCAAGTAGGTCCTACAGTATTTATGATGGCTCTTTTTTCATAGTTATCTTTACCAACAAACTTAGCAAGAATACCTATCCCAAAGTCAAAACCAACTGTTGCAGCTACTAAGAATATAAGAACTCCAACAACTAGCCAAGAGATAATTTGTAAAACATCTAATAACATTTATCTCTCCTTATTTATCTTTATTGTTTTGTTCAAAATGATACTTACCAGAACCTAGTGAGCTAGGACCTAATTTTGCATATTTGAACATTAAGAATAGCAATACCGCAAATAGAGAAGTATCTATTAGCAAGAATATTAACATAGAAGTACCAATATCAGCAGCTGTTAAGGCTGATGAACTAATACTTGTAGGTAGCTGATGATACACAGTCCAAGGTTGACGACCATGCTCTGTTACAAACCATCCACATACACAAGCAATAAATGGTAGTGGAATTGATAAAGTCATAACTCTTAGGACAAATTTACTAAACTTAGTATTACCAAGAGAGTTTTTCGCTAGAAGTACTAAACCAACAAACATTAATGCAAATAGTAAGAAACCGATTCCTACCATTACTCTAAATGTCCAGAAGATACTAGCTACATCAGGTACCATATTGGTTGCAACTTGTTTTATTGCCTCTGGATTGTTAGCTAGCTTAGCAATTGTTGCTGAGTCAGCTTTACCATATTTTTCTTGGGCAACTTGAACAAGTAATTTACCAAAGCCCATGTATCTTTGATACTGAGGGTTGTTATAATTTGCATAATTACTATTAGGAGTATCGCCTTTGTGACCAGACTCTCTCCATTTTAGAAGATCTGCATAAGCAAGACCACCATCTCTAATCATTACAATAGCAGCTGGAACTTTCTCATATTTTTGGGGATTAGCTGCAGCTACAGTAGGAGAAACATCAGCTGTTTCACCTGTTTTAATATTCCTATAATAAGCTAGATTAGGATCTCTTTTACCATTTTGCATTTCTCCGTATAGTATAGCTTTAACACCAGGAACTTGAGCAGTTGTCGTGTGTGTTGCTATTAGACCAAGCGCCATAGGAAGTTTTATGCTGTAATTATCTTCTTGCTTTTCTTGATCAGGGAATGTTATAGCGTTAAATGATGCTGGAGCTGGTGAAGTATTCCATTCACCTTCAATAGCTGCCATTTTTAATGGTTGTACTTTCCAAGCATCTTGTCCATTAGCATCACCAAAGAAGATAGCCATAGTACAAGCTACGATACCAAACCCTAAACCAACAGCTAGAGACCTCTTAGCAAATGTAGTATCACGACCTTTAAGTAGGTAGTATGCACTGATACCTATAACAAAAGTTGCGCCAGTTGTGTATCCAGCTGTGATTACATGTCCAAAATTTGATTGAGCAGTAGAATTTAAGAATACATCTAGTAAGCTAACAGTTTCCATTCTCATAGTTGAAGCAACAAATTCAGCTCCTACAGGGTGTTGCATATAACCATTTGCAACTAGAATCAGTAAAGCTGAGAAGCTAGAACCTATAGCTAAACAAAATGTAGAAAATAAATGTTGTTTCTTTGAGAGCTGATCCCAACCAAAGAAAAATAAACCAGCGAAAGTCGACTCAAGCATGAATGCAGCCATACCTTCAATAGCTAGAGGGGTACCAAAAACATCTCCTACTGATTGTGAGTAGTATGACCAGTTGGTACCAAATTCAAACTCCATGGTTAGACCAGTGATAATTCCTAGAGCGAAGTTTATTCCAAGTAATTTACCCCAAAACTTCACCATATCTTTATAAACTTCTTTACCTGTCCTTATGTACATTAGTTCCATCGTGAATAAAATCCACGTTAGTCCTAAAGTTAAAGGAACAAATAAGAAGTGAAATGATACTGTTAGACCAAACTGCAATCTTGCTAAGTCAACAGACATGAGCGTTGGTAACATAATGTTGCTTCTCCTTATGATATTCGAGTAACGAAAGGTTGTTTTTTTTCTAAAAATAGAAAGTTGGAAAGAAAAATTGGCCTGTAATTAGAGTAGTCACTTTTTCTAACCTTTAACTGTACACATGGATTCTAACATAAAAATTGCTTAAATCAAAAATTAAATATGTGCCTAAAGCATTGTAAATAAAGAACTTTACTATACCAAAATGGTATAGTTTATGTCTTTTCTTGAGGAATATTTATATCTAATATAGTGGTTATTTTATTAAATTCATTTTTTGAATAAACAAAGCTTCATCAAATTCTTTTTTATCAATCTTTATATATATAGAATTCTCTTCAAAACATATTATTGATTCATATAAGCCCTTTTCTGAAGCAATTATTTTCTTTAATTTTTTTTCTAGTTCTGGGGTTATTTTATCAAGTTTATAAACTTTTGAGTTTAAGTAGGTTGGCTCAGCCATTATTAGTGTAACTAAAAACCATAAAAAAGCTAGAATTGTACAGAAAATTAGAACCCCAGATATATGAAATTTGTGGAATATGATTCCTCCCATTACTCCACCGATAAATATACCAAAGAATTGACAGCTAGAAAAAATACCCATAGCAGTTCCTTTACTACCGGCAGGAGCTATTTTCGAAACCCATGACGGTAGGCATGATTCTAAAAATGTAAATGCAGCAAAGAAAAAAGTCAAAACTATACTTAGAATTATCGTATGGTTGAAGCTTATTACCAAAAGACCTAGACAGGCACTTAAAAGTAAAACTGCGATAATGAAGAATTTTCTCATTTTACGCTGTGTTTCCGCGATCATAACAAATGGAAACATCATACTAAAAGATATAATTAGTACAGGAAGGTATATAAGCCATTGATAGTCAGAAGATATCTGTAAAATATTTGTAATAATTGGAGGAATTACTATAAATAAAGCTGTAAGTGTTGCATGCAGAGTAAAGATACCATAATTAAGCTTTAATAGCTCTTTATGGGTTATGATATCTTTAATGAGTGTTAAAACAGGTTTTGCCTCGTGATGAAAGCTTGGAGTTTTTGGAGTTGGTATTTTTGTTAAAATAAAAATACTAATACCCCCACAAACTGCAGTTAGCCAAAAAATACCAGATAGTCTGATAATACTGTTTAGTATAGAGCTTATCATCATTGCTATTAAAAATGAAAAGCCAATTGACATTCCTATAAGAGACATGGCCTTAAGGCGGTTTTCTTCTTTTGTTGAGTCAGCAACTAAAGCAGTTAGCGTACTTCCTATAGCTCCAGCACCTTGTATAGCACGCCCAATAATTATTCCATATATAGTGGTTGAGCAGGCCGCAACAATACTACCAATGATAAAAAATATTAAACCAATTAGTATAATAGGTTTACGTCCAAACTTATCTGATAAAATACTTAATATGATTTGTAGCATTGCTTGACTTAAGCCATAAACACCCAGAGCTAGCCCTATTAAAAATGGTGTTGCGTATTGTATATGGTTAATATATAAGCTAAATATCGGGAAAATAATAAATAGGCCAATCATTCTAAAGCCATATATTAGAGAGATATTTATGGTAGTTCTTAATTCTTTGTTGTACATTAAAATTTTTATTTGTAATAAAAATATTGATGAGTATAGCGAATATAAAGCTATATTCAAATACTAAAAATATTTATTTAATTAATGAATTTCTTTTCATATTTATGTAATATGAATGTAATTTACTTGGTAAAGTGTATGTTTAGAAACTAAACGATTTGTATTTAATTGTAATTTAAAAGGAATGTATTTATGAACTGTAGAAAATACTTACTAGTATTTGCAAGTATAATTGGGGTGCTGTCTTTATCTAGTTGCAAAGGCGGTATTTGGAATCCAATGGGCGTTATTACATCACAAGAAAAACAGTTGTTAATATTTGCAACTGTCATTATGCTTTTTGTAGTTATTCCAGTTATTATTTTGACACTTTGGTTTGCTTGTAAATATAGAGATGGTGCTGATTCTGAATATAAACCAACTTGGAATCATAGTAATAAACTAGAAATAATCTGTTGGGGCGTACCTTTTGTAATAATTTTGATATTATCAATTGTCACATGGAAAACAACGCACACGCTAAGTCCATATAAACCTTTAGAGTCAGATAAGAAGACTATAGAAATAGATGTGGTTGCTTTGAACTGGAAATGGATGTTTATCTATCCTGAGTATGATATAGCTACAGTTAATTATATTGAGATACCTAAAGATCGCCCAATTAATTTCAAGATAACATCAGCAGCACCAATGAACTCTTTCTTTATTCCAGAGTTAGCAGGACAAATATATGCAATGACAGGTATGACAACCCAGCTACATGTAATTGCTGAGCATGAAGGTAAGTATAGAGGTTTTTCCGCAAACTATACAGGTATAGGTTTTGCTGAGATGCAATTTTATACAAAGGTAACTAGCCAAGCTGATTTTGATAAGTGGGTTAAAGAAGTTAAGGGTGGGAAACATCAATCATTAACATGGAATTACTTCTGGAAGGATCTTGTTAAAGATTCTATAGATAATCCAGTAGCATACTATTCTCATGTTGATAAGAATTTATTTAATCATATTGTTATGTCGTATATGATGCCAAATTATAAGCCTGGTGATATGGCTAATGGAATGTCTAGTATGCACCATGGTCATGACATGCATCATAATCATAGTATGTAATTAGTTAAGTAGTAGTTTATAAATAGGAGATAAGTATGCTAGAAGCATTAATTGGGAAACTAAGTAATCCACATTTAGTCTTTCCATACCTATATGAGCCAGTAAGCCAGCAGTTAATCATATTGGCAATGTTTATTGGTATCGTAGTTGCAGGTGTGGTAGTTCTAGGTGGCATTACATATTTTAAAAAATGGGGTTACTTATGGAGAGAATGGTTTACAACCGTTGATCATAAGAAAATAGGGACAATGTATACTATCGTTGCATTAGTTATGATGTTTCGTGGGTTTGCTGATGCAGCAATGATGAGAACTCAGCAGGCATTAACTTCTGGTAATAGCACTGGTTATTTAATTCCTGAACATTTTGATCAGATTTTCACAGCTCATGGCGTGATTATGATATTTTTCGTAGCTATGCCTTTAGTGTTTGCACTAATGAATTGGGTCATTCCTCTGCAGATTGGTGCTAGAGATGTTGCTTTTCCTTATATGAATTCTTTGAGTTTCTGGTTATTTATTGTAGGTGCTATGCTGATAAACATTTCTCTATTAGTTGGAGATTTTGCTCATGCTGGGTGGCTTGCTTACCCACCTTTTTCTGAAATTACCTATAGCCCGACAGTTGGAACTGATTATTATATATGGGGTCTACAGATATCTGGAATTGGTTCATTAATGACAGGTATTAATTTCTTCGTAACTATCATCAAGATGCGTTGTAAAGGAATGACTCTAATGAAAATGCCAATATTTACGTGGGCATCTTTCTGTTCTGTTATTTTAGTAATAGCAGCATTTCCAGTGTTAACAGTGACTTTGACACTATTAACCTTAGACAGATATTTTGGTACGCACTTCTTCACAGTTTCTGGTGGTGGTGACCAAATGATGTATGTAAACCTTATCTGGATATGGGGACATCCTGAAGTTTATATTCTTGTGCTTCCTATGTTCGGTGTATTTTCAGAAGTTGCAGCGACTTTCTCTAAGAAGCCTCTATTTGGATATACAACAATGGTTTGGGCTAGTATAGTTATCACTATATTGTCATTTACAGTATGGCTTCACCACTTTTTTACAATGGGAGCTAGCGCAAATGTCAATGCATTCTTTGGAATCATGACAATGATTATTGCGATTCCTACAGGGGTTAAGATCTTTAATTGGTTATTTACTATGTATAAAGGTCGTATAACATTTGCAACACCTATGATGTGGCTTATAGGTTTCATGATAGTTTTCTCTGTTGGTGGTATGACAGGTGTATTATTATCAGTGCCAGGTGTTGACTTCCAGATGCATAATAGTGTATTTCTGATTGCTCATTTTCATAATGTTATTATTGGTGGGGTTGTCTTTGGTGCATTTGCTGGTCTTACATTTTGGTTTCCAAAAGTATTTGGCTTTAAGTTAAATGAGCGTTTAGGTAAGTGTGCATTCTGGTGCTGGTTAGTAGGTTTCTTCGTTGCGTTTATGCCTTTATATATTCTAGGTATGATGGGAATGACAAGAAGACTATATCACTATGATGCATCAACTGGCTATCAACCTTTATTAATTGTTGCTTGGGTAGGTGCTTTGATTATTGGATTAGGTATCTTATTCCAAGTTCTACAAATTCTTGTGAGTATTAAAGACAGAGAAAAAAACCGTGTTGGTTCAGATGCTTGGGGTTATGGGCGTACTTTAGAGTGGGGTATTCCATCGCCTGTGCCTTTTTATAATTTTTCGCATGATCCAGTTGTTGAAGAGCGCGATGCTTACTGGGATCATAAAGAAAAAGGCCTAGGCGTTGATAATAAACCACTTATCGATGATAAAAAATATGAAGATATTCATATGCCAAGAAATACTTCTGTAGGAGTTATTATTGGGGCGTTTAGTTTTGTGTTTGGTTTTGCTGCTGTGTGGCATATTTGGTGGTTAGCTATAGTAGGTGTTGTTGGTATTATCAGCACAGTATTATGTAGATCTTTTAATTATAATCTTGACTACTACGTAAAAGCTGATGAAGTTAAAGATGTTGAAAATAAATATAATCAACAAGGGGAGTTACGCGTATGAATACAGTAACTGCAGAGAATCATCACCACGAACATCATTTTGATGGTTCTAAAAGTGTATTTGGTTTTTGGATTTACATAATGAGTGACTGTGTGCTTTTTGCAACATTATTTGCGGTGTTTGCAGTGTTTCATGAGCACACTTTTGGCGGGGTAGCTTCGCACGAGATTTTTAACCTACCATTTGTGTTTGTTGAAACTATGCTTTTATTAGTAAGTAGTTTTACATTTGGTTTGGCAATGCTTAACCGTAATTCTGGTAATATTGGCACAGTCATAAAGTTTTTATGGATAACTTTCTTTCTAGGTTTGGGCTTTATATGCATGGAAGTGTTTGAGTTCTATGAGCTAGTAATGGAAGGTCATACTTGGTCGTCAAGTGCATTTTTATCATCTTTCTTTGTTCTTGTTGGGACTCATGGTCTGCATGTAACAATGGGGCTTTTATGGATTGTAAGTATGATATTCCAGCTTAAGAAATATGGTATGAATCCTATGGCTAAAACAAAACTTACTTATTTAGGGCTGTTTTGGCATTTCTTAGATATCGTATGGATATTTGTATTTTCAATAGTTTACTTATTAGGAGCAGTATAGTATGGCTAAAGAACATTTATATGATCAAGCTACTGGTGCTGCATATGGAACTTATAAAAGTTATATAACGGGTTTTGTTCTATCTGTTATAACAACAACGATAGCTTTTGTACTTGTTGGGTTTAGTTTGTTACCTCCAATAGCTTTGTGTGTTGCTGTGGCAATTTTAGCTATTGTACAACTTTTTATTCAGCTAGTATATTTCTTACACCTTAGTACAGATTCAAAGGCGCTATGGAATTTGGTAAGTGCAATATTCGCAGCTATTATTGTAGTAATTGTAGTCGCCGGTACTATGTGGATCATGTTTGATTTGTATGACATGATGATGTAACTCTTTTAAACTAGCTTTCTTTTATGATGTCTTTGAAAAAATATTTCCAATTAGCTAAGCCAGGTATTATTTTTGGCAACCTTATTACTCTTACAGGTGGGTTCTTATTAGCAACGCATAGAGAAATTGGTCTTGAGTATTTAGCCTTATTCTTTTATGTGATGGTAGGTGTTGCTTTAATGATAGCAGCAGGTTGTGTATTTAATAATATCTATGATAAAGATATTGATGGTGCAATGACACGCACAAACAATCGCCCATTAGTTACTGGAGATATTTCTATAGTTCAAGCAGCTATATATGGATTTATATTATTTATATTGAGTTGTCTAGTACTATATTATTTTGTAAATCTTATAACCTTAAGCATTATAATTGTTGGTTTTGTTATTTATGTAGGGATCTATACATTATCAAAACGTATGACTGTACATGCAACTGTATTAGGAGGTATCTCAGGTGCTATTCCTCCAGTAGCTGGATACACCGCTGTTGTTAACGGCTTAGACTATAATGCTTTAGGCTTATTTCTTATTTTATTTTTTTGGCAAATACCTCACTCTTATGCAATAGCAATATTATATATGGATGATTATAAAAAAGTCTCCTTACCAATGCTACCTTTAGTTAGAGGGATAACGTATACCAAAAAAATTATGTTGATATATCTAGTACTATTTGTATTATCGTGTAGCTTACCAATGTTGCTAGGAGACGCAGATTTATTATCTTTTGTTTTTTGTATGCTTATATCTTTATTTTGGTTATATAAGTCTATGAAGTCTTATATCAGTGATGAGGATAGAGTTTTTGCGAAAACAGTGTTTAAATTTTCTATTATTGTTATTACAGTGATTTGTTTAACTTTTGGTTAAATAATTTAAATGCTTATAAATCGATATTTAAACTTTTTGCTATTGCTTTAAGTTTTTTCATAGTTTCAGGTAGCTTTCGAATAGCAATCCATTGTTTAGCTAACTCTTTATCTTTGTAAGCAGGATAACCCATATGACTCTCACCAGCAGGGATATCCCACATAACACCAGCTTTAGCACCAACTTTAGCACCGCTACCAATATTTATATGGTCTTTAACACCAGCATTGCCCGCAATTACAACACCGTCACCAATAGTAACTGAACCACTAATTCCTGCCTGACCACAGATCATGCAACCTCTACCAATTGTAACATTGTGACCTATTTGGACTAGGTTATCTATTTTTGTGAAATCACCAATTATGGTAGAACCATACTTTGCAAGATCTATACAGGTGCCAGATCCAATATCAACATAACTACCAATTACAACATTACCAATATGAGGTATTCTAATAATACTTTTACCATCTTGTGATGGTCTATAGCCAAATCCATCGCTTCCAATGGAGCAGTTTGAATATAATCGACAAAAATGACCTATTTTTGTTCTTTCACGAATTGTTGTATTTGGCCATATTATACAGCTTTGGCCTATGCTTGTTTGGTCATAGACACATACATTAGCATATATTATTGTGTTATCACCAATAGATACATTTTTGCCAACGTAAGCTCCTGGTCCAATAGATACATTTTTGCCTATTTTGGCTGTTGGATCTATGACAGCTTTTTCATGGATACCATTTTGCTCTGGGTTAGGTTCTGAGAATAACTCTAAGGCTATAGCCATCGCAAGATCAGCATTTTCTACAACTATTAGAGGTTTATTATTGATGCCTAGTAGTTCTTTACTTATATCTTCACTAACTATAGCGGCAGAAGCATTAGACTCTTTCCATAGTCTAATATGTTCATATTTGTTTATAAGAGTTAAATCATCTTGGCTAGCAATACTAGCATAGTTTAGGCCTGATATTGAGACGTTTTCATTTGATGGATTTATCAGTTTGCCACTGATTTGCTGAGAGATTTCTTTAACAGAATATTTCATGTAAAAATTTAAAATTTATTTTAAAGATTGACTTAAGGGTAACAGTTTTCTTTGGTTTTTTATACAAAAGAATTAATCACCGACTCCAAAGTCAGTATTATCTATAAGTATTTCAAATTGAGGGTCATCAAAAAGCTTACAGTATTCTTTTAAAAACCATTTTTTTAAACTTTCATCTGCTTTAATACGGGTTGTATTATTAACATATAGATTAATAGTTGTATGCTTAAAGTGGTTCTTTGCTATTTGAATATCTTTTCTGATAAGCTCTTTAGTTTGCCCTTGGACACCTATTAATAGACAAACTGAATCAAACATCTTACTTAGTTGCTCTGGAGAGTCATGATAAAATCCTTTATTTAATAATTTTTCTCTAAAGTTATAATCAAAACTTTCAAGCCCTGTTTTTATAAAGATTTCAGTTTCAAAAATATCTTTAATTTTATGTAAATGATCTTTATACATCCAGTGAGCTTCAACGAAAAGTAATTTGATGTTTTTTTCTTCTATAACTTTTTTGATACGATTTTTTGTTTGTAATGGTAACTCAAAAATATTCCCAGAATTTATAATCTCTAATATTCCAAATTTACCTGTGACATTTTTTAAGACTTCAAAATTTATACTATTAATTTCATCAATATTTTTAGAGTTATCCAAGATATAGTCACAAAATGTACATTTACCATAGGCACATGGTCGGCTTTTTAGAAGAACAATTTCGCGCTTGTATCTATGCACATTTGTTATTTTGCTATAGCGTTGCATTATTTAATGTACTCCTGTGCTTGGACTAGAGCAAGCTCATCGGTATTTAATTCATGAGTTACTCTAAAAATTCCGTCTAAGCATTCTGTAACTGCTTTTAGAGCTTCTGTTAGATTTTTACCTTTTAATAAATAACTTAGAAACATTGCTGCAGTGATGTCCCCTGAGCCACTAACTTTAGGTCGGACTTTGTATTTAGGGGATTCTAGATGGGAAAAAGTGCCTTTGTTATATATTGCTATACCAGTTTTTGCATTACTAAAAGATACGCTGGTTACTATAATTATTAGTTTATTATTTTTTGTTATCTTAATTAGTTTTTTACATGCTTTGGCAATATCATCATAATCTTTAATCTCAGTACTACTGAGTATACCCAATTCAAATAAATTTGGTGTAATAATGTCAGCTAATGGTAATAGATGTTCAAGAAAAATGCTAGGATGATCTTTAGATGCAAAAATATGCCCGTGTTCTTGGTCATCATATTTGTCACCAAAAACTGGATCACAGCAGTACAAGCTATCACGATTTTCTTCTTTAAGCTCGGTGACAGTGTTAGCGATAACTTTTGCGACTTCAAGATCACCAATATATCCAGATAAGATAGCATCTTGCTTGGCTAAAAAATTGTTAGCTATCATTCCATCTATAACGTTTTGAATATCATTAGAATTAAAGAAAGACCCTTTAAAAAAATCATATTGAGTGTGATTTGATAACTGTACAGTATATATAGGAGATACATCTATACCGAGCTTTTGCATTGGAAACACAGCTGCTTTATTTCCTGCATAACCATAAGCAACATGTGATTGTATAGAAAGTACACGAGGTGTTTTAAAAGACATTTAATGTTATAGACCTAAGTTTATTCTTATATTTGCAAGTAAATCAACGGATGCTTGTTTATCACCAAGCTTACCAATTTTTGTGTATATATTGACTGTACTTCCATTAGCTTTAACTATTCTAACATTAAAATTATCAATGCCTGACTCATTAAAGTAATTTTTATCTGTTGCAAATGTTCCAGATATATCAGCAGATTTATTATGTATAGAACTGTTCGTGATATTATAAATCTTACTGTTGTTAAGTGCTAGTTTAGTAGCATCATAAACACTGCTTATACTAGTATTATCTATCTGAGCTGAGAAAGTACCATTTACGGATCTAACAATAGAGTCACCAGTATTGTTAAGGTCATTAGATAAGCTAGCATTGCTTGAGCAACTTGTAAGAGCAGAAATAGCTAATACACCAACAGCTAAAAGTTTAATTTTTTTCATTTTGATTTACTCCTTTATAGTTAACTGGTAAGAATTTTATAATAGTATTTGTTTTTTGTAAATTAACTATATAAGGTTTAAACCCTTGCAAAAGTAGTAATAGCCCCTATACTTCTAATCAAGAGATTTACAATTTGGGAGGATATTGATGTCTGTTTATAGTCAATTTGGAGAGTTATTAGAGTTTTTAAATAATCGTGTTGTAGGACAGGAAAACCTAAATAAACGTTTACTTATAGCGTTGTTGGCAGGAGGACATTTGCTTGTTGAAGGTGCTCCAGGACTAGCAAAAACTACAGCGATTAAAACTTTGTCAGAGAGTATAGACTGTTCATATCATAGAGTGCAGTTTACTCCTGATCTTTTACCTTCAGATTTAACAGGTACAGAGATATATATACCACAACAGCAGCGTTTTGAATTTCAGTCTGGACCTTTATTTCACAATTTACTTTTGGCTGATGAGATAAATAGAGCCCCAGCTAAGGTTCAATCAGCATTGCTTGAAGCAATGGGTGAGAAACAAATAACAGTAGGTAAACAGACATATCCACTATCTGATTTGTTCATGGTGATGGCAACACAAAATCCAATTGAACAAGAAGGTACATATCCATTACCAGAGGCTCAGCTAGATAGATTTATGATGTTTGTCAAAATTGAATATCCTGATCCAAAAACTGAAGCAAAAATATTAGCTATAAGTAGAGGTGAAGCTTTAGGACATAAACTTGAGCACCCAAGTATTCACCAAGATACTATCTTTAAAGCGCAGCAAGAAGTTTTAAATATCAGGATTTCTGATGCTGTCGAACAATATATTATTCAGTTAATACTAGCTACTAGAGATCCTTCAAAATATAATCAAAATATTAAAAAATGGATTGCATTTGGATCTAGCCCAAGAGGAACAATTGCTTTAGATAGAGCTGCAAGAGCTCATGCTTGGCTTATAGACCATGATTATGTTTCGCCAAGTGATATCCATGCGGTTGTTTACGAGGTGTTACGTCATAGAATACTTCTGACTTTTGAAGCTGAGGTTGATGGAGTAACAACAGATGATGTTATTACTGAATTATTGAAGGTTGTGCCGATACCGTAGGGTTATATGATTTAGGTTTAGGTAGGGACAGCAAATTATGACTTGTCCTTACGACACGAAACAATATCATAAAGAGAAATTATGAAAAATTACAAAGGAATAAAACCTGATGTTCAAGAGCTTTTAAGTTATCGTTATCAAACTAAATCTCTCAAACTGTTCGCTAGTCAGAGAGTAAATAGTGTAAATGCTGGAAATAGCCTTTCTAAGGCAAAGGGTCGCGGTATGGACTTTGATGAAGTTAGGCATTATCAAGCTGGCGATGATATTCGTTTGATGCACTGGTCTCTTACAGCGCGATTAGGTAAACCTTATACAAAAGTTTATCACGAAGAAAAAGAGAGAAGTTTATATTTTGTTTTGGATCAGAGTAAAACTATGCATTTTGGAACTAGGGAGTGTTTTAAGAGTGTTAAAGCTTCAAATACTCTTGCTTTGATAGGTTTTGGGGCATTAGAGGCACATGAAAAAGTTGGTGGTATAATTTTTGACGATAATGGTTATAATTTTTATCCTGCAAAACAAAATAAATCAGCTTTAGTCAAGATGTTTAACTTTGTTGCAAATGATGATAAAAAGTATCAGTTATCCTCTGATAAAGGACTTGCTGAAGCTTTAAAGTTTATTTATGCAAAGGTTCGCAGCAGTAGTATAGTAGTTGTTATAAGTGATTTTAGCAGCTTTGATGAAGAAGCTAATAGATATCTTAAGCTATTAAATAATAAAAACTCAGTTATCAATGTATTTAGTTATGATCCTATAGAAAAAGATCTTCCTGGTTTAGACACTTACTATTTTAGTGATGGTAAGCAGAAAGTTGTTTTAGATTCTGCAAGTAAAAAACAAAATCAAGTTTATAAGAATATTTATAAAAGTAGACATGATGCTATAGAAGAGTTTTCACGTAAGAATAAGACAGGCTTTATAGAGATTGCTACAAATGATAGTTTGGTTAAGACAATAAATTATGGGGTAGCAAATTATGCAAAATAATAATCTTTTAGCGCAATTAAAAGATATTTATTTGCCTGATAGAATTTCCCAGTTATGGCCATTGGCATACGGATGGTGGATAGTCTTAGGTATTATTGTTCTAATAATTATCTTAGCAATGATTATTTTACGCATAAAGAAAAAGAAAAAACAATATAAGAACTCTATAATAGATGAGTTTAGACAAGAAGTGGAGAATGTCTATAAAGATGATCCAATGCATGTTTTAGAAAGTATATCTGTGTATTTAAAAAGAGTTGCAATGCAAAAGTTCCCTAATGAGCAGATAAAAACTTTATACGGTGAAAAATGGTTGGAGTTTTTAGATTCAAAGATAGATGATGAGAGTTTTGAAACAACTAAAGCAAGATTGCTTGAAAATACCTATAAACGAGTTGAGTTAGATAGGCTAACTTTTGATGAAATAATGGTTGTAGCTGAGAAGTGGTTGAGGAGAGTCATATGATAAATATTGAATATCCTTGGTTTCTTATTTTGGTGATTTTGCCTGTATTGGCGTATTGGATTTTCCCCAGAGCTAAAAATAATCAGCAATCAGCATTAAAAATGCCTTTTTTTGATGAATTACAATCACAACTAGGTAGTCACAGTGCTCATGACTTCACAAAAGCGAACTATTTTAAATATATTCTAGCTATTATTTGGCTGCTTTTGATTATCTCTGGATCAGGAATTCAACGGTTAGGGAAACCAATTAGTATGCCACAAAGTGGTAGAGCTTTGATGATGGCTATAGATCTTTCAGGAAGTATGGCTATACAAGATATGGAAAAACTTAATGGAAAAATGGAGTCAAGATTTGATCTGGTCATGCGGGTGGCAAATCAGTTCTTAGATACTCGAAAAGGTGATCGTGTTGGACTTGTGCTTTTTGGAACACGAGCATACCTACAAACCCCATTAACATTTGATATTCCAACAGTTAAAAAAATGCTCGATGATTCTAGTATTGCTATAGCTGGGCCAAATACGGCAATAGGTGATGCGCTTGGCTTGTCTGTCAAAAAATTAGAACCATATCCAAATGATTCAAAAGCTATTATATTACTCACAGATGGTGATAATACTGCAGGTTTGCTACAACCATTGCAAGCTGCAGAGATTGCTAAGCAATATGGTATAAAAATCTATACGATAGCTCTTGGTGGTGGGCAGATACTTATTCAGACTGCTTTTGGAAAAAAATTAGTAAATACATCAGAAGACTTAGCGATAGATACCTTAAAGAAAATAGCTGAGATGACTGGGGGACAATACTTTAGAGCTCAAAATAGTAGTTCTTTGAAAAATATATATAAAGATATAGATAAGCTTGAACCAATCAAATTAGATAAAACTATAGTTAGACCAGTTACATATCTTTATCCGTGGAGTTTAGGTTTAGCATTGATTTTGAGTTTTGTAGTTGCTGGAATTTGGCTAAAACGTAGAGTAGGGCACTAAATATGGACTTTCATCTATTAAGACCTTGGTGGCTTTTGGCCTTAATACCTGTAGGTATTTTGATTATATTATTTTTTAAATATTCAGCTAAATCTAATAGTTGGAGTAAGTATTGTGATAGTCATTTACTTGAACATGTGACTATAGGACAAGATTCAAAAACAAATAAAACATTAATGCCTCTAATGTTTTTGATTTTATGGGGTGTAGCTGTATTTGCATTAGCAGGACCAACCTACAAGCATAAAGATATTCCAGTTTATCAAAAAAATATTTCAAGAGTTATAGCTCTAGATGTTTCTCAATCTATGGATACTGCAGATGTATCGCCAAGTAGACTGGAGCGCGCTAAATATAAAATACTTGATATATTACGTAGAATAAAAGAAGGCCAGGTTGGGATGCTAGTATTTTCGAGTGAGCCTTTTGTTGTTACCCCACTGACTTCAGATGCAAAAACTGTTGCAAATCTAGTCCCTGTATTAAATTCAGATATTGTTCCAGTACAGGGACATAATATTACAAGAGCGATAAAGAAATCTGCGAAACTTATTGATCAAGCTAGAGTATTAGATGGACAAATTATATTGGTAACTGACTCAACTCCTTCTACTAAGGCAATAGAAGAGGCGAAGGATTTAGCTAATAAGGGTATAAAAATAGATGTATATGCTATAGGGACTCCTCAGGGTGTAATAGCTAAAGATGCGAAAGGTAATTATCTTAAGAATACGAAAGGCGATATTCAATATTTTGGGGTTAATCTTTCCAAACTTAGATCTTTAGCAAATGCCGGAGATGGTAAGTTAGTAACTTTGACAAATAACAATGCAGATATTAAGAGTTTGCTGTCAGAAAAAATAAATGTAGGGACAAAAAAATCAAAACAGGATTCAGTAAATATCTTTTGGCAAGATGATGGTATCTATATTGTATGGGTGTTGAGTATTTTGAGTGTTTTTATCTTTAGAAGAGGTGTTTTGGAGAGAATATGTCGTTAAAGAAATTAATATTTGTTTTAATGCTGATACCTAGTCTTTCTTTTGCTAGTGGTTGGGATGATTTATGGCAAACAAAAGATCAGCAAGGTATGAGTTACTATGATAGTGGTAATACCAAAGAAGCGGCTGTAACTTTTGAGAATAGTGATTGGAAGGGGGGGTCATATTATAAGTCTGGTGATTATAAAAGTGCATATCAAGAATTCAAAAAAGATACCTCAGCAAAAGGACTTTATAATCAAGGTAACGCTTTGACGCATTTAGGTGATTATAAGAAAGCTATAGATACTTATAAAAATGCTATTAAAAAAAGACCAGATTTTGAAGATGCTAGAAATAATTTAGAAATAGCAAAAGAGTTAGAAAAGCAAAAAAAGAAACAACAGAACAAAGACAATAAGAATAATAAAGATAATAAAGATAATAAGAATAATAAAGATAATAAAGATAATAAGAATAATAAAGATAATAAGAATAATAAAGATAATAAGAATAATAAAGATAATAAGAATAATAAAGATAATAAGAATAATAAAGATAATAAGAATAATAAAGATAATAAGAGTAATAAAGACAATAAGAGTAATAAAGACAATAAGAACAATAAAGATAAGCAAAAAGCTAAACAAAACAATATAAATCAGCGTCAGAAAGAACTTGATAAAAAAGAATCGAATAAACTTTTATCAATGATTGATGATGATCCAGGCGGACTTCTTAGAAATAAATTTGCACGTGACTACCAAAGAATGATAGGAGATAAACGTGAAAGCTAAACTATTTAAATTAATAAGTATTTTTACATTATCAATAATGGTCGTAAATATTAGTTATGCTAAGGTATCAGCTACTGTTAGTAGAAATCATAATGAAAAAGGAGAAACATTTGAACTGGTTTTACATCTAGATAGTTTCAACATTCGACCAAACCTAGATGTTTTGAATAAAAACTTCACTGTTTATAATACAAGCACTAGTAGTAAAACGACTATTATCAATGGTAAGAGAAATTCTCATTTTGAGATGATAGTTACCTTGATACCAAATAAAACAGGTAGACTGGTAATACCTGCAATAAAGATTGGAAATCAAACAACAAAACCAATTGATATAGAAGTGGATAAAGAGCTTTCCAATGAGGAGCAAAGTAAGTATCAAGATCTTTTTGCTATAGGTACATTAGATACTAGTCAGACTTATGTAAATGTGCCAGTTTTGTATACTCTAAGAATATATACTTCAAGGCCAATATTAAGTCTACAACCTAAACCATTTGATATAAAAAAGTCAGATATTAAAACAACAAATCATCGTAAAACTTATCAAAAGAGTATAAATGGTAAGCTATATGATGTTGTTGAAGAGAGTTTTTTAATAATCCCAAATACTACTGGAGCTATAAAAATTCCAGCGATTGTCTTACAAGCTACTATTCCTAATGCTTTTGGTCAGCTTGGGACTAAGATAAAGTTATTCTCAACTAAAGCTAAAACCCTAAATGTTAAACCTGTTCCAAACAATATAAGTATTAAAGATTGGTTCCCTGCGTCAGAGGTGAAAATCAGTGATAATTGGTCACAAGATAAAGGTGTCAAGGAAGGACAGCTTTTAACTCGAACCGTTAAAGTTAAAGCCGAAGGTGTTTTAAGTAGTGATATTCCTGATCTAGAGTTTAAATCGTCAGATGTTTTTAACGTATATCCAGAAAAGCCAGAGCTGCAAGATATTGAAAAAGGGGGGCATCTTACAGGTGTTGCAACTTATAAGATTGGCTATATGCCTATTAAAAAAGGTAAAGTTACAGTACCTGATGTTAAGCTTAAATGGTATGATGTTGATACGCATAAGTCTAAAGTAGCCACCTTAGCAACCAAGACTTTTGATGTTCAAAAAGGTAAGATGTTAAATAATCTTGTTGGTAATAATAGTCCACCACCACAAATTATTGAAAAAACTGTACAAGATCCTTTCTGGCGGGATATAGCTATAGCTTTCATTGTTTTATGGGTATTGACTTTAATATTGTTAATAAAAAATAGATATTCAAAGAAAGTAGTTAAGGTTATAGATGAGGTTGAATCTGAGCAAGCAGAGAAAATAGTAGGTCTAAAAGAAATTAAAAAAGCATGTTCTAGTAAAGATAATATTCAATTGCAGAAAGCTATCATCAGTTGGGCTAATACTAAGTCAGATAAACATATATTTTCACTATTGGAGATAGCACGAGTTTTCCCAGAGTTAGAGAAAATTCTGAAAGATCTGAATGGTGCAATATACGCTAAAAAAGATTTTAACCAGTATAAAGAGTTACTAGAGTTAATTAAAAAAGTTAAGAAGGTTAAAAAAAATAAATCTAATAATTTAATAAAGGAGCTATATGAATGATAGATATAAAAAAAATACTTTTTAGTATATTTATGCTTTTATCAATGGTAGTTATAGTTAATGCAGAAACTGTTTTAGTAACAGGATTTACTCCCTTTGGTGGAGATAAAATTAACTCAGCTTGGCAAGCAGTCAAAGGTCTACCAGATACTATTAATGGTGTGACGATTGTGAAAAAGCAATTACCAGTATCATTTAAACGTTCAACTGAAAAATTAGATAATTTAATAAAACAATATAATCCAGATATTATTATAAACGTAGGAGAAGCTGGAGGTAGATCAGCAGTTTCTCTTGAAAGAGTTGCTATAAATGTTGATGATGCTAGAATCCCTGATAATGATAGTAATCAACCTAAAAATAAAAAAATATCTGAAAAAGGTAAAAATGCATATTTTACTAAGCTACCTATCTACCAAATAGATAGTTTAGTAAAAGAGCAAGGAATTCCAGTTTATGTATCTAATACTGCTGGGACTTTTGTATGTAATCATATTATGTATCATTTACTACAATTATTAAATAAAAGATATCCTAATAAAATTGGTGGATTTATACATATTCCATATGCTCCTGTCCAAGTTGTTAATAAGAAAAATACTCCTAGCATGAGTACTTCTGATGCCACACAAGCATTAGTGAAAGCTATACAAGTATCAATCAAAGCTCAAGGGTAGCTAGCTATGCAGATGATAAAGAAGGATTGGAAGTATTATCTAGGGCTTATGCTTTTTTGCTTGTCATTTGCACCGTATATAATAGTTTTTTGTATAATGCCTTTTTTAGATTTATCGACAGCCAGCTATTTGGCAGTGTCATCTATATTACTAGTAAGTGCAGAAGGGGTGTTTGTTTTATCTGTAATGCTACTTGGAAAAACTATAGTGGATGCAATAAAGGCAGGTATAAAGAAAATATTTAAATCTGCTTTTTCACAACAAAAATCTATTAGTTATCAAAGATACTTGCTTGGTATGATTATGTTTTTTGCAAGCTTAATATATCCTACGGTAATTACTGAAATGATCCTTATTTTTAATAAGATTAAAGAAGTAGGTGAGCTTAATATGGTTTTTATTTTATTTAGTGGAGATGTAATATTTATAGCAAGTTTCTTTGTTCTAGGATCTGACTTTATAACAAAATTAAAGTCAGCATTTAAGCATCAGCAATAGTATAAGCTTAGCTTATTTATGCTAAACTAGCATTTAAATATGAAATGCCTACTTAGTCAGAATACTTATTTAGAAATATTCTGTAAAAGTTTCGGTATAAAAGCTAAAGACATTTTTTATGAAAGTTGAATTTCAAGTTTTACAAACATCTGAACAGAAAGTACTTCTAGATTCTATAGTTGATCATGTTTTAGAGAACTATAGACGTAGCACATTTGCAATTTTAGCTCCTACAGGGATTGCAAAAGAACTAGATGAAAGGTTGTGGCAACCAGGAGAAGAATCCTTTATCCCCCATCATTGCGCTATAAGCGCTAGCCAGTATAATCAATATAAAAATATTCCTATCCTTATAACAGATAATCTATTTATTACTTCTGGCTTTGATGTGTTGATAAATATTATGGATGTAGCTGTAGATCCTCAAAGGATTAAGATAAAAGAGCTTAAAGAGTTTGTTTATCAAGATGAGCAGGCCTTGTTAGCTTCACGTAAAAAATATATCTATTACAAAGAATATAATTTAGAAATTAATACGATAAAAGAGTAATATACTACCCTAATAAATTAAACAATATTTTCAATTATTTAGTTCCCATCTAAGCCGCCCGTTTTTCCAATAAGTTATCGTAATAAAATTCCATAGGTTTTTTATAATTGATAGACTCATGAAATCTTCTATTATTATAAAAATCTATATAATCATCCACATCGTTTCTTAGTTCAACAATGCCAGGATATTGATTTAAATAAAATCTCTCACATTTAGCACTTCTCCAAAATCTTTCGATGCAAATGTTATCAGTTGCTCTACCTTTACCATCCATAGATATAGTAATTTTTTTATCCAATAATGTTTGGATATGAATGTTAGATGTGTACTGGCTACCTTGATTAGTGTTAAATATTTCTGGTACTCCATATTTATACAGAGCTTCATTTAAAACTTTCATAACTAAACTACTATCCATAGTGTTGGATATCTCCCAACTTAGTACAGCCTTAGAGTACCAATCAATAATAGCTGCCATATAAACTGTGCCAGCATCAGTCTTAATATATGTAATATCTGTAGACCAAACTTGATTAGGTCTCAATATGCTTAAACCTTTTAGTTTGTAACTATAAATAGCATGCTCTTTGTTAGGTTCAGATAAGTTTAAGTTTGGTTTTTTCACCGCCAATATAGCTTTGATGCCTAACTCTTTACGATATTTTTGTACTGTGTTCTCACAGATGCTAAACCCATCTTCTATTAATTGCTTATGAGCTTTTATATAGCCGTAGCAGGGAATCTCCTCATGTATCTGTATAAGCTTTGCTTTTACTTCTTCTTTATGTTCGTTAACCACAGGCTTGTAATATAAACCAGCTCTAGAAACTTCTAATAAGAAACTTTGTTTTACAACAGATAATTTATGCTTAGGATCAATCATCGCTTTTCTATCAGATAATCCCAAGCTTACGAGCTTTCCCTCAAGAAATTCCTTCTCAATTGTTAGTTGTCCAACCTTCTTAGAATACTGATCTATCTTGGTTTGAAGCTTTGCATTGTCTTTTTTATATTGTGATACTGATTTGGATGGATCCATTGCCAACTCAGCATTTTCTAAAAAGGCTGTTTTTCAATTATTTATGTTTTTGGGCGTAATATTATATTTTACTGATAACTGTGTGATTGTTTGATCTTTCCCCAATACTTCCAAGACAACTTTAGTCTTAAATTCAACGGTATATATTTTTCTCTTATTACTCATTTACATTTATCCTAAATTGCTCATTTATAGTTTAGCTACTTTAGGAACTAAATTCTCAAAATTGTTGTTAAAATTTCATGGGGTATTATAATTTTAAAAGGTTCTGTTCTGCTTTTGCATTTAATACAGTTGCTTGATCTTTTTCGTATTGAGATTTGGAGCTACTTTATTTTGATTCTTTATCAAGGTTGCCAGCATCAGTAGTTAGATTACTTGCTTGTAGCTTTTCATCTTTTGCTTTTTGGTTTAAGTCATGCTGTTGTTGCTCTAAGTTTGCTCTTTTTTATTAGGGCCACAAGATGCTAGTAATAGTGCACAGATTCGAGTAATTAGTATGGTTGTTAACGTTTTCTTAAAGTTCATTTTTTTCCTTGATTATGTATTCAAACATATGTGTTATATGGCTTCTGAGATAAGTGATCTCATTCCTTTATAAAGATATTATGATAGAGAAAAAGATGTTAGTAAATACTAAGCTGTATAGATTAATGTTTTATGTATTTTTTATTAAATAGTTATTTAAAATAAATTAACTGCATGAAGAAACATTATAAAACAAAATATAGTTATAACCCCTGCAGTGAAGTTTAGCTCATTCTTATTACAAAAGATTGAAATTAAAAACCAGATTATAATTCCAGTAGCAATTCCTGTTGATATTGATGAAGATAGGGTCATCATAATGATAGTAAAGAACGCTGGAGTTGCCTGAATAAAATCATACCAGTCAACTTTTGCTACTTGCTGCATCATCATTATACCTATTAATACAAGCGCTGGTGAAATTACCTCTATAGGAATAGAACTTATTAATGGAGATAAAAATAAAAATGGTAAAAACATTAGCCCGGCAAATATTGCTGTAAGACCAGAACGGGCTCCTTGAGCAATACCTACACCAGATTCAACAACAACTGTTGATGGGCTTGAGCCTAGTATTCCTGATACTGTTGCGCTTGCAGCATCTGCAAGAAAAGTTTTTTTAAGTTCTTTATCTCTATAGTTGTGCTTTCTTTTCATACTTGCATAAAGACTTGAGATAGTTCCTGTACCATCAAATAAACTTAGGAAACAAAAGGTAAAGATCGTTGGTAATATAGCAAACTTTAGACCATTAATAAGATTTATTTGTCCAATTAATGAGAAGTCTGGTAGGCTTATCATGTGGCTAGGAAGTGATACTATTTTCTCATGACTAATATAAGATAGTGGAAATGATATTATATATCCAATAAGAATAACTATAATAATTGAAGCAGGAATTTTTTTGATAAACAAAATTATTAACAAAACTAAGCATATTAAAAATAATACAATGTGTGGATTAATTGTATTAAGAGTTAATAGGCCTTCATGGGATGTTATGAAATGACTATTTACAAGACCAATATAAGCTATAAAGAGTCCTATACCCGCACCTAAAGATTGCTTAATTGATTTGGGTAGACTAAGCATAATCCTAGTACGGATATTTAAAATCACCAGCAAGCTAAATATTATTCCAGACCAAAACGTTGCTCCTAGTACTGTTTGCCATGGTAAGTGATAGACTGATACAGCTGTATATGAAAAGAAAATATTCATCCCCATTCCTGGTGCAATTACAAATGGATTACGAGTGAAGATTCCCATAATTATACTACCAAAGGCAGATACTAGAATAGTACTGGTAACTAATGCATTACTGGGCATGCCTGCAGAAGCTAAAATCTTTGGATTAACCACAATAATATATGAGATTGCTAAGAAAGAGGCTAGGCCTGCCAAAAATTCTTTTTTTATGGATGTGTTATTTGCTTTTAAGTCAAAAAAAGACTCTACTTTATTTAACATTTTTATACTACCAAATTACTAAAAACTATATTTTAGTGATAAGTAGTAAAAAAGTCTATTTAGTTTTACTAATATCAAAAAAAACAAACCAAATAGGCCGTAAAGTGCTTGATTTAATAATTACATTAATATTACACTGTTAGAATTGATTAGTTTTAAGAGGATATTTAAATGAAAAAACTTTATAAAGTTTTAGTTGTTACTCTAGGTTTATTGAATTTTTCAGCCAATGTATTTTCTTATGTTTTAAAAGTAAATAATCCCGAGTTCATAGCTGATATAGTGTAAAAAAAACTCTATTTTGCGGTAGAGTAAACATCTTTTTCAAAAAATGACAAATAAAAATAAAAGGAGAATAATATGAATAATACTAAGTTTAGAAGGGAAGGGAATAAGTATATAGTATCTCAAGAAGATATTAACTTTTTTCATGAAAATGGTTATGTAGTTTTCCATGATGTTATTAATGAAGAAGAGTTGAAAAAAATTGATAAAATTTATGAGATTTTTCTAAAAGGTGAAGTCAAAAACATGGGAAGAGATTTTGTGACATGAGTAGCGGTTTTGATACTAAAGTAGAAAGCTTTAATTTAGTAAATAATATGTTACCAAGAATTTATTATCCTAATTTACAAGACAACATTTTTGAACAAGTAACATCTTACATGGCTAAGCAATTACTAGGGAATGACATGACTATAGATTATGATCAATTTTTAAGTAAAAAGCCAGGTAAGACTAAAGCGGCTTTTGCAATGCATGAAGATATGGGGTATTGGCCTAAAGATACACCTGATACTAAAACAGCTACTTTTTGTTTAGCACTTACTCCATCTAATAAAGAAAATGGTTGTTTGCAGTTTATACCGGGTTCGAATAAGAGTAAAAAAATAGTGAAGCATAAACCAATTCAGCTTGACCCAAATAAAAAGAATGAAAATAGAGAAGATGCTCATGCTCTAGTCTTAGATGATAAAGATATTAAAGGTGAAGTTGTTCATGTTGAAGTGCCTAGAGGTTCTATTACTGTTCATGATTAATGGATTATTCACGGTTCTGCTGGAAATACTTCTGATAATTGGAGAAAAACCTACGTGCTTGCGTATAAATCTCAGCAAACGGTTGATTTTGAAAGATCAATAGGCTTTACACATTCTCATAATGATAGGATTAATGCTGCTATTCATAAAACAAAGTAGTTAGTTAATCTATTATAGTCGCATACTTTGCTTTCTAAAGTGAAATTTTATTTTAAAGTAGTTCTTTAATTTTTATCACAAGTATTATAATTCAGGAAAATTAAATGGAAGATCAAAAAGAGTATAGAAGAATTGTTTATTTAATAGCAATAATAGCTGCCTTAGGAGGATTATTATTCGGTTTAGATCAAGGATTTGTAGCTACAGCTTTAAAGTCTATAAAAACAGCCTACTCTCTTACAACGTATCAAGTTGAATCATACACGGCTATACTTGCTATTGGAGGAGTGTTTGGTACTGTGTGTGCTGGTTTTACGAATAAATTTATAGGACGAAAGAATTCTTTGGTTTTAGCTGGGATTATATTTACATTGATGTCTTTTGTATCGGCGTTACTGCCTAGTTTTGAGATTTTAAAATTAGCTAGATTTTTTTAGGTTTTGCAGTAAGGATAGCTTCATTTTATGTACCTTTATATTTGGCAGAAACAGCACCAAAAAAAATAAGAGGGGGAATAGGAGCATTATTTCAATTAATGATTACTGTAGGAATCTTTGTTATAACCCTGGCAAACTATTTAATATCAAAGCTTATAGGAAATATTGAATTATCTTTAACGACTATGTTTATATTTTTATTAGTATTTTCTTTATTAATGCTTTTATTTTGCTTATTTTTACCAAAGAGTCCAAAGTGGTTGATGGCTAAAAATAAAAAGCCTCAAGCTATAGCTATTTTAAATCGTTTATGGGATAGTAAAAGTTCAATAGAGAAGGAAATACTGAGTTCGAGGCAACTAGAGCTAAGACAATAAAAGAGCCTATTTATAAGTTAGTATTTGAGAAATTTTTTTAAAAGTTTTACTTGTAGGTGTGGTTATTCAAATGTTTCAACAATTAGTCGGGATTAATTTTATAATCTACTATGCCCCTACCACTCTAGGCTATGCTGGACTAACTGGTGCATTTGCTATATTGATTCTATATTTTATACTTATGTTGTTCACTTTTCCTGCACTTAAACTTACTGATAGATGGGGGCGAAAAAAAAACTATTGTATACTGGGTCAGTAGTTATGATGATATCCATGCTACTTTCAGCACTTTCCTTCTATATGTTGGGTAAGTTAATAGGTATACAAAATGATTAAGTGATATTTTTTAGATATCTATTATTAGCTTCTTTTGCTATTTATATTATGGCGTTTGCTGTAAGTTGGGGGCCTGTAACTTGGATTATATATTCTGAAATATTTCCTTTTAAATCTAAAGAGATAGGTATGACTATAACAACAATGGTAAACTGGACTTTTGTTGGTATTGTTTCTTTGACTAGCTTGTCAGTTATGAAAGAGTTTGGTAATTTTGCATCTCCCTTAATGTTTGCTGCTTTTTGTTTATTATCTATTATATTTTTAAAACTATTTGTTCCAGAAACAAAAGGTATAAGTTTGGAAAAAAATAGAGAGTAATTTAATATCAGGATGTAAGCTTAGAGACTTAGGTGAAGAAAAAATCTTAATCGTAAATTAAGTTTATTACTTTAGTTTTATATATTTTTTGTATAGTTCATCTAGCTGCTGTCTAATATTAATACCAATTTGTTTGTAATCATACTCACGTAGATTTGCTAAAGATACTCTCGCAGAAGGGTGTTCAACGTCAAAGCCTTTGCCTGGTAATAAGACAATCCCAGTTTCAACTGCTAAAATTTTTAAAGCTTCTGAAGCACTATAATTCCTTATTAACCATCTAGAAAAATCTTTGTTATATATTTTTTGTGTGAGTTTTTCTAAGTCTAGTAGTATGTAATAGCCAACATCATTCTCATCAATATCTATCTGTAGTTTTTGTGAAATAGAATTATGTAAAATATTATAACGTCTATGAATGATATTTTTGTCCTCTTTACGATAAATATCTTGATTATCTAATAAGCTAGAAAGTGCAAATAATGTCATTTGTAATTGTTGAGGTAGTGATATTCCAGCAGTATTATTTAAAGCTATTGAGCGACTATCAGCAACTAATCTATCAATGAATTTTAGTTTTCTAGAGGATGTTGTTAGGTATCCATAATGTTTATCAAGCTCTTCTAATTTTTGATTATCTAATCCTTTTATTAGATGATCGAAAACATTATTTTTATGTAAAGCAATAGTGCCAATACGCCAACCTGTTGCGCCAAAGTACTTTGAGAAAGAGTAAACACAAAGAGTATTATAAGGACATTTAGAAAATATAGATTCAAAATTATCTGAGAAAGTAGCATATACATCGTCAGTAATAACTATAAGATCTTGTCTTTCATTTTTGATTATCTTAGCAATTTTATCTAAGACGAAGTCACTCATTTTTACAGAAGGGGGGTTGCTGGGGTTTACTAGGCATAGAATTTTTATAGCAGGATCTATTAATTTTTCGAGTTCTTTATCTGGTACTTGACAGCTATCTTGCTCACTAGCGTGAATATGAACTATTTCATTGTTGTATTCAGGTAAGATTGGAATCTCAAGGTAAGGAGAAGAAATAGGTGTGATCATCGCTATTTTATCATTTTGTTTTAGTAATCCATTTATCTTTGCAGACTGAAAAATATATGTCATTGCTGCAGTGCCACCTTCAGTTGCAAAGATATCAAACTCTAAAGGAGTGTCAGAATTTTGATATAGTTCATTACGTAAATAATGCATCACAATATTTTCTGAGATAGGAAGCATCCTTGGTGGATAAGGATAGTTGCAGCCTAAAAAGGCTTCAACCATTTCGTATAGAAAATCTGCTTTGCTGACTCCCAAATGATCATTTACAAATGAAAGAGCTGCTTTTAAAAAATCAATACCTTTTTCGTTTTCATTAAGTAAAGTGTAATAATCAAACCTCTCAATAATGCTTTTTTTTCTGATAGGCCTCCAAAAAGATTGTCTAAATAAGAATAGGATCTTTCAGACTCTTTAATAGCAAAATCTCCTAAGCGTAAAAAGGCATATCTAGGCGCTATTGCTAAAAAATTAAGATTTCCTCTACCAGCATTTAACATGAGTCTGTCTGTTTTACCTTTTGCTAATTTTATTAACTCTTCTTTGAATTCAAGTGGGCTTAGATTTTGTTTCTGCATAGTTTTTTTAAGTCCTTATTTTGGTATGATTGTCCTAGGAAAAATAATGTTAGGCCATCTTCTTTGATCGCGGTTATTGCTTGAGGGCCAGCTGTGATTCCAACACGAGCAATAAATATTGCTAAATCAATATCTCTGATAAAGTTTGCTGCTCCCAAAAGAAGGTTACTGTATTGATGTTTTATAGATTTAATATAGTCATATATTTGTCTTAATACAAAAATTTTATGTTTTATTTTGCCAACTAAACCCCTTAAGCTAATGGTTAGAAATAATACTATAAAAAGATCTCTAAAAGTGCTGGGAATTTGCTCTAAAGACATTTTGAAAGCTATCTGTATATAGTTATGTAGTTATGTAGTTATGTAGTTATGTAGTTATGTAGTTATGTAGTTATGTAGTTATGTAGTTATAAGTATAACAAACCTATAAAGCATAATACTTAACTTAAAACGTTATTTTTATTGAGTATTTATATATCCTCCAGGAATAGGCTCTATTAAAGATTTAAGCTCTAGTTCAAAAAGGATTGTTGTCACTTGATTATATGGGAGTTTAGATTTTATAATTATGTCATCTAGAGTTGTTAATTCTTTATTGATAATATCAAAAATATTTTTTTCAGAGTTGCTTAGATTTATTCGCTCTTGATTATTTAGTCGTGTACTGGATTGAGTGTTATTTTGGAATATATTTATTTCTTGAAAAATGTCATTTATATCACTAACAAATTTGGCTCCTTGCTTTATTAGTTCATTACATCCTTCGCTGGTTTTACTAAAAATATTCCCTGGTATTGCAAAAACTTCTTTGTTTTGATCTAAGGCTAATTGAGCTGTAATTAATGAGCTGCTTTTTTTGGCAGCTTCAACGATTACAACTCCTTTTGCTAAGCCACTAATTATACGATTTCTTTGAGGGAAGTTATGACGTAGAGGATCTGTACCTAAAGCAAATTCAGAAATTATTAAGTTATTAGTTTCAATAAGCTTATTATAGAGCTCTCTATTTGAACTGGGGTATATTACATCAACACCGGTTCCAACTACAGCTATTGTGTTTAGATTATTTTCAATTGCAAACTTATGTGCTAAAGTATCAATACCATATGCAAGTCCACTTGTTATTGATATTTGCGAATTTTGAAGGTCAGAGCAGAGCTTTTTTGTTACGTTCCTTCCATAGGCGGAATGATTCCTTGCCCCAACTATAGCTAATTGTGATTTTTTTATAAGTTCTATGTTTCCTATACCATATATTACAGTAGGAGGGCTTGCTAGTTGCTTTAGATTTTCAGAATAATTACTATCTAAAAAAGTTAATATTTGGTTTTTTGGGTGAGCTAACCATTTATTGACTTTCTCTAGATATTTGTTGTATTTTTTTGCATTTAAAAAATCTATAGTTTCCTGGTGTAAAGATAAGGACTTTAAATATTTAGAAGGTTGTTTAATGATTTCTTCAAAACAAAAACCTTCTGATAAAGCTTTTAAAAAACGACTGGTACCAAAATATGGAGTGTGTGATAGGATAATTAGATTTTTTGTGTTGTCTTGCATTACAAAGTAGTTGTTGCCATTGCGTTATCAGTTATTTCTTGTAAAGAATTTACTACGAGCATTATAGAGTAATGGTCAGACTTTCTATAAATAAAACCATATCCTATATATCTTGGAGGCACTGGGAAGCCATCTGTTCTTGTTGCATGTTCATACAAGATCATTTCAGTGCCTACTTTTAAACCGTCAGAAGAACCTTTGTTCAAGAGAATGCTATTATAAGATGATGAGAACGTATTTGTATTCATTACATCTTCCATAACATTAGCTATAACTCTGTCTTTTACTCTAAAAGTTTCTTCAGGTAGCTTCTCAGATATAATATCATCGGGAATAACATAATCGCCAACACTGGCTTCACGATTCATATTCTTTGTTTGTAATGCTGTTATACCTTGGTAAGTGAATTTATATATTGCAGACCCTAGTTTATAAACTTTCTGGTCGTCATTAAAGTTAGCAATTGATTTTGGTTTAGACACTATAATAAAGTTACTACTGTCATCTTTTGTGGTATATTGTTTATTGGCAAATATGGTGAAGTTAGGTCCTAGCACAGGTCTTTTTTCTCGAGAATCATATATTTCAGAAGTATCTTTTAGTTGGTTACCATTAAGAAGGAATACATTTGAAAAGAACTTAGAATAATCTGATGGGCGTAAGTGTTTTAAACTTTGTTCAATATTATCAATTTGCTCAACCAATTCGCTTTCTATGGATATTTCTACTCTTTGGTTGATAGCTCTATTTGCATTAGAATCATTGGGGGCTATAGGGTCTTGGTATCCCATCGCTTTAACTGTAATGCCGTCTGCTGGCTCTATACTATCATTTTGTTCTAACCCTTTCTTAATTAGGTATTCTCTGACACTAATTGCTCTATTTTTAGATAGTCGAATATTGTGTTCAGTTAGTAGGTTTTTATCGGTGATAAGATCTGAGTCGATTTTGCCAGCATAGCCTTTTACCGTGAATTTGGTTGTGCCAGTAAGCTTTAGATATGCATATAGTTTATTTAAAACGGCTTTAGCTTGATTGTTTAATGTAAAACTATCAGTGTCGAATTTAATATTTGTTTCTATTAAGTCTGTACCTTGTTGACGTTGGATACAGATAAATGATTTATCACTTTTGAGCATGTTTGAAGTGCAGTATTTCATTGTTGGGAATGATAATGGCTTATTATCTTCTTGGTCCTTTTTATCCATAGTGTCACAGCTTGTAACAAATACTGCAAATATTATCAAAGGAATAGCGTATGATAGTTTTTTCATATTTTATACATATCTAAAGAAGTTATCTATGAAAGTTATTTTACTATAATTCTAGGACGTTTGTGTAGAGTATTTATAACATTTTGTTTAAGTATAAATATTGTTTTGTACAAAGATTAGATGACTAAAAATCTTAAATATGATATCTTGGGAAGCAAAATATTAAGTGATAAAAGATAGTATGAAAGTCGCGTTAGATAGTTTTGTGAAAATGCATTTTAAATTTAGACTTAAAGATGGTTCTATTGCTGAGGATACAGAAAATTACAATAGGCCTTTTATCTTTCAAATGGGTCAAGGCTGTTTTACTAATAAGGTTGAAAGTGAGCTTGTAGGGATAGTTATTGGTGAAAGTAAAAGAGTTGTATTAATGCCAGAGGAAGCTTTTGGTGAGAAGCATCCAGCGAGTATTTATTCTGTACCAAAATATAGGTTTCCTAAAGATATGGATCTAGAAGAAGGGTTAATTGTATCGTTTAGTCAAAAAGACGGCTCTAAGCTTCCAGGGCTGATTACAGAGATTGGCAAAAATGATGTTACAGTTGATTTTAACCATCCATTATCAGGGCAAATAATAGTTTTTGAAGCTAAAATATTAGATATTGCAGATGAAGAGGGTAAGTTAAATGAAAATATTGCTAGCTAATCCTCGTGGTTTTTGTGCAGGTGTCAGTAGGGCTGTAGAAACAGTTGAGAAAGTTTTAGAAGTTGAGAAGTATCCTGTGTATGTGCGACATGAAGTGGTTCATAACAAGGTAGTGGTAGATTCCCTTAAAAAAAATGGAGTTATTTTTGTCAAGGAAGTTGATGAAGTTCCTGATGATTCTGTGTGTGTTTTTAGTGCTCATGGAGTTTCTCTAAAAGTTGAAGAAGCTGCCATTAAAAAAAATCTTGTCCTTTATGATGCAACTTGCCCTTTGGTTACAAAAGTTCATCGAGGGGTTAGGCTAGCTAGTAATAATGATGCTGAATGTGTTCTTATAGGACATAAAGGACACCCAGAAGTTCAAGGTACCATGGGACAATATCGTAGTAAAAAAGGTGCTATATATTTGGTTGAAAATGAAGCAGATGTGTTTAAACTAGAAATTAATAACCCTGATAATTTTTACTATGCGACACAAACAACTCTCTCTGTTGATGAGACACAGAGCATAATACAAGCTTTAAAAGATAATTATCCTAATATAAAAGGACCTAAAAAGGAAGATATTTGTTATGCGACACAAAACCGCCAAACTGCTATAAAGGCAATGCTCAAAGAAATAGATATGCTAGTAGTAGTGGGTTCTAAAAATAGCTCTAATTCAAACAGACTTAAAGAGTTGGCAACATTAGAGGGCATAGATTCTTATTTGATTGACAACCCTTTGGACATTAAAAGATATTGGTTTGAAAACAAGGAAGTTTGTGGTGTAAGTGCTGGAGCATCAGCTCCTGAATATCTTGTTCAGGAAATAATCTCTAAGATATCAAAGATTTGTGGTGGTGATGTTACAGTAGATGAATTTGATGGGATTAAAGAAGAAGTTCATTTTCCATTACCAAGGCTTTTAAAACAAAAAGCTGCTAAAATAAAAGCGGAGTAATTTATGCAAAGATCTATAAGAGGCGCAACAACAGTAGTAAAGGACACTAGAGAGAATGTTGTTGAAGCGACAAAAGAGCTTCTATATTATATATTAACGAGAAATTCTGTAGATTCTAAAGATATTATAAATATTATGTTTACTGCGACTTCTGATATAAGCTCTGTTTTCCCAGCAGTTGCTGCACGTGAAGTGGGCCTAGTTGATGTACCACTTATAGATTGTCATCAAATGATGTGTGACAATGCTTTAGAACTTTGTATTAGAGTTATGTTGACATATAATACAGAAAAGAAACAAGAAGATATTAGGCATGTATATTTGCATGAAGCAAAAAAACTAAGGTCTGATTTAATAAAATAAAAGGTACGTTATGTGGTTGTTAGAAAATATAGATATGAAAAAATCTAAATATATACTTCCTAGCTTATTTACTAGTGCTAGTTTATTATTTGCTTTTTTAGCTATTGTATCAGCATTTCAAGAAAATTTTTTTTCATGTGCTGTATATATGTTATTATCTGGCTTTGCAGATGCCTTTGATGGTAGAGTTGCTAGATATACACATACTCAAACAGAGTTTGGGGCAGCATTAGATAGCCTAGCAGACGTTGTTTCTTTTGGAGCAACTCCTGCTTTAGTTATGTATTTTTGGACGTTACATAATTTAGGATCTTTAGGAGCTGCGATTTGTTTTTTATATTTATTAGCAGTAGCATTGAGATTGGCTAAGTTTGATACCCAGCCATCTCCCAAAGATCTTAGTGAAGATGATATAATTGAACGTAAATTATATTTTTATGGGATGCCTTGTCCTGCAGGAGCGGTTACAATTTCGGGCCTTATTTGGATGGGGCAAGGAACATTTATAGGGAATTATACTTTCTTGACAGTAAGTATTACAACTTTTACAGCTTTGTATTTAGCCTTTATGATGGTTAGTGATATTAAGTTTAGAAGTTATAAAGATAGCGATGGCCATGGCCATATTAGTAATATTTATGTGATATGCTTTATGCTAATTATTTTAATGTTATTTACTATGCCAGAGAAGTTATTATATTTGCTAATGATTGGTTACGCTTTATCTGGTCCAATTTCTCACTATAGGTATAAGCAGAAAATGAAGAATAGTGACTTAAATGCTAAGTCTAGTGTCGATGGCAAAAAAATAGTTGATGCTGATTCTTAATGTTCCAATAATTTTATTCTTTAATTGAAGTATCACGGTTATTCTTTGAGTTTTGTTCACTAGTTACTTTTTTTGATTGTTTTAAGTCTGGATTATTTGAATTTAAATCTTGTTGCGTTGGTGGGGGAGATATATATTTAAATTGATCATGAGATGTTGAACATGAAGTTAGTATTGTCGTAATGGTACAAAGTCCAAGAAAAGTTATCTTTTTCATATATGTATAATTAATGAATAAATTATATATTATTAATAATAATAACAGACTTATGTATAATTTAAGTAAATTAAACTGTTTATAATTTTAAAATCTTTACGTATAATGTTGCGAACAGGCATGTGCAAAAATAAAAAAACATAAACTTTTAGGATTAATTATGCAAGATAACTCTCTTTCTCTAATTCAGTTGATATGGCATGCAAATTTTATTGTTCAGCTTATAATGATAACTTTAATTGCGATGTCAGTTTATTCTTGGGCTATAATGCTTGAAGTAAATAGTCGAGTTAAAAAGTATTGTAATGAGCAAGCCCAGTTTGATAAGTTATTTTGGGCAGGTCATCATATTCAAAAATTATATGATTATTATTTGCAGCATAAGGAAAATATTTTTGGTAAATCAATAATATTTTGTTCGGCATTAAGAGAGTTTAATAACCTTAAGGAAACAGGAGTTTTAAAAGGTGATACCATACTTGAAGGTATGGAAAGAACTGTGAGCATAGCAATTGCTCAAGAGGCTAAAGAACTAGATAAAAAGCTTCCTGCTTTGGGTACGATAGGTGCTGTTGCACCATATATTGGTTTAGTAGGTACCGTTTGGGGGATTATGTCATCGTTTAATACCCTTGGCGGTGTTGAGCAGGCTACGATATCTGTTGTTGCACCTCATATTGCAGAGGCTTTGATTGCGACTGCTTTAGGTTTATTTGTAGCTATTCCAGCGGTTATAGGACACAGTAGATTATCAAACCAGGTAGATGATGTATTATCAAGTTATGAATCATTCCAAGATGATTTATGTATCTTGCTTTTAAAAGAAGCGCATAGAGATCAAGTGCAGCACCAGAATCAAGAAAGCTAACAAAGGCTTTTAGATATGAGAAAAAGAAACAAAAAAATTTATAGAAAGAAAAGACCAATGGTACAAATTAATGTAGTTCCTTACATTGATGTTATGTTAGTACTTTTGGTTATTTTTATGATTACAACACCAATTTTAACTCAAGGTGTAAAAGTAGATCTGCCCAAATCTAGGTCAGAAAAAATACCATCTAATGATAGTAAACCAATAGTTGTTACTGTAAATAAGCAAGGAGAATACTTTATTAATCAAGGTGTTAGTAATCCAAAAGTGTCGTTAAGCTCTAGAGATCTTGCCAATGCTGTAGTAACTTTATCGCAGCAAAATCCTGGTAAACCAGTTTATGTTAGAGGTGATAGTAGTGCTAGTTATGGTGAGGTGGTAAAAGCAATGGCTCTTATCCAAAGAGCGGGCGTTGATAAAGTGGGGTTAGTCACAGAAGATGGCAAATCTTAATTACCAAAAATTATTACAATCTTTTAAGAAACAAATTGAGCAAAATCCTTTTGTGGTAAAAGCAATACTTATCCATGTAGGTATAGTTTTGGTTCTTTACATATTGTCTTATATAAGTGTATTAAAGTTTGATTCAACTTCAGCATCTTTGAATGCTGAAGTTGCAAACACCCCAAAACAAATGCAAGTTATTCAAGCTACATCAATAAGTAGTAACGAGCTTAATAGACAGATATCAAACTATGAAAATCATCAACAAGAATTGCGTCAAGCTAAGCAAAATGTTAAAGATGCTAGGCAAAAGGCTTTACAAAGACATAAAGAATTAATGAGACAAAAAGTTGAAGCAGAACGTAAAGCTCAAATTGAGGCGAAAAAGAAAGCAGCTTTAGAAGCAAAACGTAAAGTGCAAGAAAAGCAACGTAAGTTAGAGCAGCAAAAACAAGCTAAATTAGAAGTAGCACGGAAAGAAAAAGAAGATATTAAGAAGAAAGCTGAACAAGAAAAGCAACGTAAGCTAGAAGCACGCCAAGAAAAGTTAGCAAAAGCAAGGGCCCAAGCAATAGCCGCAGCTAAAAGACAGGCCGAACAGAGTCAGGCTCAAAGAGCAATTTATAGTTATATATCTGAATATCAAACTAGAGTAGGTGATAATTGGATCAAAGACCCATGCAGAGGTATCTATAATTTACCAAGAGCTATTATTAGAAATGGTAGGTTTATTAAGTTGACAGGAACTTCTGGTAGCTACATGTGTGATCAGTCATTGATTAATGCAATTAAGAATACAACTCCTCCTCAAATTTCAAATAATGCAGCAAGAAAAACTATACAAACAGAAAATATAAGTTTTATATTTAAACAAACTTAATAAGGAATAATAATGAAAAAAATCATCGTGAGCTTTTCAATATTAATTTTTTTAGTATCAAATATATATGCAGATTTAGTCGCAGAAGTAACAACAGGTATTATACAGAAACCTTTAGTCTCTGTAATGAGCAATAATGTTGTAAATCAATTTCCTCAAAATATAGATTCTATAATAGTTTCTGATTTGAATCATAATGCTAAGCTACAAGGTTCTGATACTATAAAGTATGAGATAAAGCAAAAGCAGAATGTTCCTTGGAAAAAAATTAAAGGTGACTATGTAGTTCTAACAAAATATATTAAAAATTCTTATAATAATTATACTGTAGAAGTACAAATCCTCAAAAGAAATGATACAGGCTATATTCAGTCAGTTACATATAAGAATATTAATATTTCTCTTATGAGAACGTTAGCACATAAAATTTCAAATTATGTTTATAAGAAGCTTACAGGAGAACAAGGTTTTTTCTTAACAAAGCTTGCTTATGTTAAAGTAAGTAATCCATATGCTAGATATGGAAGGGTTTATGAGCTGATTATATCTGATTATGATGGCTTTAATAAACACATGGTGCTTAGACAAACTGATAACCCTATTGCGACACCATCGTGGTCGGCAGATGGTAGAGATATTGTTTATTCAAGCTATAGTGGTGGTAGTATGGGCGTTTATGAGTTACAAATAGCTACGGGAAAAGTAACTCGTTTAACTAACTTTAAAGGAATTAATAGTTCACCATTATTCTCTCCAGATGATAGAAAGATTGCTTTAGCTTTATCTAAAAGTTATTCTGATCAGACAAATATATACATTATGAATTTAGTTACAAAAGCTCTTAAAAGATTAACTATAAATGGTATAAATACAGCGCCAAAATTTTCACCAAATGGTAGAAGTATAGTGTTTACATCAGATAGAGGTAATGGTAGACCAAACATCTATGTTGCTCCTGTGAATTCTAAATACCCTCAGTCCTCAAGATTAAGTAGTAAAATATATCAAGGGTATGAGCCAAATTATACTCCTAATGGTAAAGATATAGTATTTATGTATCAAAGATCGCGCTCAAGTGGCATTCAAATAGCAGATTTTAATTTAACTAATGGAGATATAACTACCTTGACAAAAGGTAAGTCTGATAGCTCGCCAACTGTTTCACCATATGGTAATATGATTGCATATATTTCTACAAATTCAAAAGGTTATAGCTCTTTAGATATGGTATCATTAGATGGAGATAATCAATTTAGTGTTGATGCGGCTAATAATGGTGGCATTTTGATTCAGTCGCCAAGCTGGTCGCCAAAAAACTATTAAGGGGTTTTGCTGAGGGTTTTTACTAAATTTTATACCTTTATTGCTATTGTAACATTATTGGCAGGATGTGCTTGGTATAAAGGTCCCCCATTACAAGCAAATGCAGATGCTAATCTTAGTGGCTCCTCACTCAATGAAACATCAGGGCCTAATATTTTTTAGTACACTTAAATCAGGTCAAAAGGCTGGAAGCGGGTATACTGGATTTGCTGATAATGGTGGTAATTTTGAAACCACAAGTTTTGATAATGTTGCTTAATATAAATAAATAGGAGTTGTAAACTATGAAAAAGAGTCTTTTGGGAGTTGCAATAGTAGGTTCTGTACTTATGTTAGCTAGTTGTTCTAGTACTAGACCAGATAATAGTGATTTAATCAAAGATAAGTATGCTGGAGTTGATAGTTCTCAAGCTTTACAGATGTCTTCACAAATTTATGGATCTGATAGCTTAAGTTCCGATGAAGTTGATCAAATGAAAAAAGAGCTTATGGGTATCAATTGTAGATCTGTATATTTTGGTTTTAATAGCTACGATGTTACTGGGGATGCTAAAGACTGTTTAGATAAGACAGCTTATTACTTGATAGCACATCCAAATCAGCCTATTAAGTTATCAGGTAATACTGACCCGAGAGGAAGTGAAAAGTACAACTTTAACTTAGGTCAGAAACGTGCTGAGGCTGTTTATAATTATCTATTAAACAAAGACGTAAATAAAGATCAAATATGTGTTGTTAGTTATGGTAAGTTAAAACCTGCTGCGGACCCAACTCAATTTTATGATGAGTTTAATACTAGTGACTCAGGCACTATAAGCGATACTGACAAGTATAAAGCTGAAGAAAAAGCATACTATTTAGATAGAAGAACAGAGCTTGATTTTGGTGTTAAATGTGATCAAAGTGAATCATCTGATAAATCTATTAACTAAATCTAATTTTATTCTTTGTCTATTTTTTTTAATCAAATTACTCTACAATAATCGCATAATTTTTTATTAAGTTTAATTTTTATGATTAAAATTCCTAAAATTGGTTTTGTTAGTTTAGGTTGTCCTAAAAATCTTGTTGACTCTGAGCGTATAATTACTAAATTAAAAGCAGAAGGTTATGATCTAGTTGATAGTTATAATAATGCTGATATGGTTATCGTTAATACGTGTGGTTTTCTGAATTCTGCTATTGATGAATCTTTAGAAGTTATTGGTGAAGCAATAGCTGAGAATGGTAAAGTTTTAGTAACAGGGTGCTTAGGTAATAAGGCTGATTTAATTAAAGAAAAGCATCCAGAAGTTTTGAGTATAACAGGACCTCAAGATTATGAAAATTTAATCGAGGCAGTACACACACATGCACCTATATTTGTTAATGATTTTGTATCTTTGGTACCACCGCAAGGAATCAAAATTACACCAAGACACTATTCATATCTGAAAATATCAGAAGGATGTAACAATACCTGTACTTTTTGTATTATTCCAGATATTCGTGGTAAATTAAAAAGTCGCTCGATTGATAATATTATGCGTGAAGCCGAGAAGCTTAAAAATGCAGGTGTAAAAGAATTACTCGTAATATCACAAGATACTTCTGCTTATGGTGTTGATATTAAATACAAACCTGGGGTATGGAATGATAAAAAATATCAGAGTAATATTTTAGATCTTGCGACAGCCATTGGTGATTTAGATATGTGGACGAGAATGCACTATGTATATCCGTATCCTCATGTTGATAAGATTGTACCACTTATGGCTCAAGGAAAAATACTTCCTTATTTAGACGTACCACTACAACATTCATCTCCTGAAGTTCTAAAAAGAATGAAGCGTCCGGCTCATACACAAAAAACTCTTGACAGAATCAATAAATGGCGTGATATTTGTCCAGATATAACTATTCGTAGTACTTTTATCGTTGGTTTCCCTGGTGAGACGGAAGCAGATTTTGAACACTTATTAAACTTCGCTGATAAAGCACAACTTGATAGAGTTGGTTGCTTTAAGTATTCAGAAGTAGATGGTGCAAGGGCTAACAAGTTTGATAACTTGATTTCTGAAGAAGTTAAGCAACAAAGATTAGATCAGTTTATGGGGTTACAAGCTCAAATAAGTGCCGATAAGCTTGAAGGTTTTGTTAGTACGGAACAGCAGATTATCATTGATTCGATAAACCATGAAGAAAACTATGCAATTGGTCGTACAAGGTATGATGCTCCAGAAGTAGACGGACAAGTTATAGTTGGTGATGCTGCAGAGAGAGGTCTAAAGGTAGGTGAATTTGCTAATGTTAGGATTACAGAGTCTACTGAGTATGATTTAATTGCTGACTAATTTCCTCTTATTAAACATTTTTGAATACTAAGCTTTGAGACTGTCCTAGGATAACTAAGTTATGCTATGATAGCTTTCATGAGAAGAAGTAGATTGAGGCATATAAGCAAGATAAATTAATAGAGTTATTTATAGCGGGAAGTACAGCACGAACTGTATCAGAACTAGTATGAATAAATAAGACTACAGCTAGCTATTATTTTTATATATTAAGACTGTTTATTTATGAAAACAATAAGCATTAAGAAGTGTTTGTTGGAGAGATTGAAGTAGATGAAAGTTACTTTGGTAATACTCGCGAAGGTAAAGGAGTGGATGGCAAAGTTAAGAGTGACGCACTATTGTCAATAACTGGAGAAAAAGTTAAGCTAAGCAGGGCAAGTGTATTAAAATTATTCGATTAGTTTGAATAAGAATTTTTGATCCCATTATAATACCCCATGAAATTTTAACAACAATTTTGAGAATTTAGTTCCTAAAGTAGCTAAACTATAAATGAGCAATTTAGGATAAATGTAAATGAGTAATAAGAGAAAAATATATACCGTTGAATTTAAGACTAAAGTTGTCTTGGAAGTATTGGGGAAAGATCAAACAATCACACAGTTATCAGTAAAATATAATATTACGCCCAAAAACATAAATAATTGAAAAACAGCCTTTTTAGAAAATGCTGAGTTGGCAATGGATCCATCCAAATCAGTATCACAATATAAAAAAGACAATGCAAAGCTTCAAACCAAGATAGATCAGTATTCTAAGAAGGTTGGACAACTAACAATTGAGAAGGAATTTCTTGAGGGAAAGCTCGTAAGCTTGGGATTATCTGATAGAAAAGCGATGATTGATCCTAAGCATAAATTATCTGTTGTAAAACAAAGTTTCTTATTAGAAGTTTCTAGAGCTGGTTTATATTACAAGCCTGTGGTTAACGAACATAAAGAAGAAGTAAAAGCAAAGCTTATACAGATACATGAGGAGATTCCCTGCTACGGCTATATAAAAGCTCATAAGCAATTAATAGAAGATGGGTTTAGCATCTGTGAGAACACAGTACAAAAGTATCGTAAAGAGTTAGGCAGCAAAGCTATATTGGCGGTGAAAAAACCAAACTTAAACTTATCTGAACCTAACAAAGAGCATACTATTTATAGTTACAAACTAAAAGGTTTAAGCATATTGAGACCTAATCAAGTTTGGTCTACAGATATTACATATATTAAGACTGATGCTGGCACAGTTTATATGGCAGCTATTATTGATTGGTACTCTAAGGCTGTACTAAGTTGGGAGATATCCAACACTATGGATAGTAGTTTAGTTATGAAAGTTTTAAATGAAGCTCTGTATAAATATGGAGTACCAGAAATATTTAACACTGATCAAGGTAGCCAGTACACATCTAACATTCATATCCAAACATTATTGGATAAAAAAATTACTATATCTATGGATGGTAAAGGTAGAGCAACTGATAACATTTGCATCGAAAGATTTTGGAGAAGTGCTAAATGTGAGAGATTTTATTTAAATCAATATCCTGGCATTGTTGAACTAAGAAACGATGTGGATGATTATATAGATTTTTATAATAATAGAAGATTTCATGAGTCTATCAATTATAAAAAACCTATGGAATTTTATTACGATAACTTATTGGAAAAACGGGCGGCTTAGATGGGAACTAAATAATTGAAAATATTGTTTAATTTATTGGGGTAGTATACATCTAGCTTTCATTCTTTTAGTTTTGATACCTACTTTAAGGTTATCTTATATCGAACTCAGATTAATATATGATCATTTATTTAAGAAGATCTAATGTTTTAGGCTACTATATTTGTAAGCTAATTTTCTCAATGTTTTTATTATCTAGAGATTTAATAAATAGATCATATTAACAAAATAAGCTAGTTAAATTACTATTCCTTTCTATAATAGAGATGGTAAATATTATTCATTTGCTTTATGGGATGATAAATAAGAGAATTTAGTTGTAAAGCTAAGAGTATAGAATGAGGATTAAAAATAAGGAGAATTTATTCTATATGGTTCTATAATACCGACGGAGAAAAAAGATGAAAAAATATAATTTATTTATAAATAATAAGAGCACCGTCAAGTTAACTAATTGTGGTGTAGAAAAGCACTTCCACTAAATTTTAGAAACAGTAAACCTCTTTAGCTGCTTCTTGCCATATATTCACCGCTTCATTAAATTTAGTTCTTTGCGTTTCTCTAGAATTTAAATATCTACCTACTGGCACTGCAAATAGATTTCTAACTTTACCCATGAGTGTTAATGTTCTTTGAATTCCACCAGGTGATTTAAATTTGATTAAACTCTTTTCCTTTCTACGTGTAGGTTGATGTGCATTCTCTACTCTATTATTTAGACCTTTGTGTCTTCTATGGTCTGCCTTAGTCATGTGTTTGATTGGCTTTGTATAACTCTGCAACTTATCAGTGACAATAACTCGTGGTGATGGGTAAGAACCTAATAGTCTAGTTAGAAAGCGTATAGCTGCTTTCTTATTCTTACGCTTCTGTAGAAATACATCCAACTCATTACCATTAGAGTCTACAGCTCTCCATAGTATAAACTTAACTCCATTCATTTTAATAATCATCTCATCTAGATGCCATTTGTCTGTCGGTTTAGGCTCTTTCTTTTTTATTACATCAGCAAAAGATTTACCAAATTTATTACTCCATATTCTTACTGTTTCATAACTTACTAGAATGCCTCTGTATCTGAGCATTTCTTCTATATCTCTATAACTGGTATTAAACCTATGATACATCCAAATAGCATAACCGATAATCTCTGCTGGATAACGATATCGTTTAGGTTTGTGTGTAAGCATGATTAAGAAAAATAATATGATTTTTTATAATTATACACTAGATGGATTTAGACGTAGTTAACTTGACGGTGCCCTAATTTGTTAAATTCCTATATAAATTAGGCAGATTTTAGAAAATTATATAGTATTTGAGATTCCGCTGATAGGTGGAAGAGATTACTACACATCAAAAGTCCTATTATAATTGACTAATAATGTAAAATAGTTTAAAAATTAATTAAATTTGAAGATAGTTTTATATGAAAATGAATTTTATACAAAAATATTTTGCAGTTATAGTTATCCTAAGTGTTGTATTGGCTATTTCTATACCATCTGTATTTATACCATTAAAGCCTTATATCACCTATTTATTGGCTGGAATTATGTTGATTATAGGGATACATTTAAAAGCAAAAGATTTTGTGAAAGTGGCTAGTTTAAAAGGAAAGCTATTAATTATACTGTTTCTAAAATTGATTGTGACATCTGTAGCAGCCTTTATAATAGGAAAGCTTTTAGGCTTAAATTTGATGGCATTAATAGGTTTGGTTATTGTGGGAACTTGTCCTGGAGGCACGGCTTCTGGGGTAATGGCCTTATTAGCTAGAGCAAATATATCATTGGTTGTTAGTTTAACTTTCTTAACTACTTTATTAGCTCCAATATTTATGCCATTAATTATTTATTTTTTCTTCTCAAAAAGTATCAAACTAGATTGGTTTGGTATGTTTGAAACTATGGCAATAATAGTTATTGTACCGGCACCGTCAAGTTAACTACGTCTAAATCCATCTAGTGTATAATTATAAAAAATCATATTATTTTTCTTAATCATGCTTACACACAAACCTAAACGATATCGTTATCCAGCAGAGATTATCGGTTATGCTATTTGGATGTATCATAGGTTTAATACCAGTTATAGAGATATAGAAGAAATGCTCAGATACAGAGGCATTCTAGTAAGTTATGAAACAGTAAGAATATGGAGTAATAAATTTGGTAAATCTTTTGCTGATGTAATAAAAAAGAAAGAGCCTAAACCGACAGACAAATGGCATCTAGATGAGATGATTATTAAAATGAATGGAGTTAAGTTTATACTATGGAGAGCTGTAGACTCTAATGGTAATGAGTTGGATGTATTTCTACAGAAGCGTAAGAATAAGAAAGCAGCTATACGCTTTCTAACTAGACTATTAGGTTCTTACCCATCACCACGAGTTATTGTCACTGATAAGTTGCAGAGTTATACAAAGCCAATCAAACACATGACTAAGGCAGACCATAGAAGACACAAAGGTCTAAATAATAGAGTAGAGAATGCACATCAACCTACACGTAGAAAGGAAAAGAGTTTAATCAAATTTAAATCACCTGGTGGAATTCAAAGAACATTAACACTCATGGGTAAAGTTAGAAATCTATTTGCAGTGCCAGTAGGTAGATATTTAAATTCTAGAGAAACGCAAAGAACTAAATTTAATGAAGCGGTGAATATATGGCAAGAAGCAGCTAAAGAGGTTTACTGTTTCTAAAATTTAGTGGAAGTGCTTTTCTACACCACAATTAGTTAACTTGACGGTGCTCAATAAACTTGCACATGCAAGTGAATTTATGTAGGCAAGTACACTAACTTGATTCCAAATATCTAGTGTTGGAGTATCTGGAGTTTCATATTTACCTAAAAGTAAATGTTGCTTAGAAAACCTAAAGAAATGCTCAATATTAAATCTACTTGAATATCTAGAAAATATTTCAAAACTAGTCAGCTTTCCTCTATCTTTGCCAGCTAACATCAACCACATATTTTTGTAGTATACTGGATCTCCATTGTCTTTAAAAACTTGAACTTTAACAATATCAAAACAATTCTCATGCATTGGCATGTTCCTTTTTCCATGAATAATTAAATTATTCCAACGAGTCAATTTTACAGTATATACTTTTCCTCGTGTGGTAACTATTTCACATTGTTCAGAATCAGATGGAGCTGTAGTCCATGTTGATTCATCATTTAATTTAAAAGACTCACCATATTTTTTGAGCTTATTATCACTATGATCTTGAAAAGATAAATTTCTAACAGAGTTAAGCCTGCTTAACAATAATGTATTATTATGTTCTGAGTAAACTCTATGAATACATTCCATTGAACTGTATTTTGAGTCACCAATCAGAACATTAATATCTCCTGAATTCTCTTGATTAGATATGTATTTATGGAATTGATCTAAGCCTACACTAATACCAGAATCAGCAGCAGTCACTCGCTGCAAATTAACAGGTACCACCCATTGCCCCATCTCCTGCCTAAGTATACTAAATAAGAGTATGAATGACCTATGCCAACTTTACCCGTACCATTAGTCAATCCATAAACAAATCTTCTTCTATCCATGCTTTTTGAGTTAGGCTTTAAGATTGATGTTTCATCTAGAGCATAAAAATGTATGTTGGATGAATTGTTTAATTTTATTTCATTAATCAATTTTGTTCCCACTTTACCCAATATCGATGATTGTGATTCTATCTTTAGTATCTGAGATATGCTGCTATATTGTCGAGTAAAAAATGGGGATAAAGATAGCTCAACAGCAGTTTTAGCATTTGATGATGATAAAGCATCTATTAATTCAAATGTGGTATCAGCATAAGTTTCAAAGCTATCATATAACTCTTCTCTAAATGAATTTGTATAGGCAAAATTACCAAAAGGAAAGGACATATAATGATCTATTTCAAAATTATTTACATGGAGATTATTATAATTTATTCAATGCCCAGACATCAAAAGTCCCATATAAGGATACATCTTTTTATCTTTAAAGTTATTTAAAACATAAAAACAAGTTTGGAAAGCCATAATAAATTGCTATAATGAATTTGCTAAACTATTTTAATTCATATAACAAACAATAGTACGAGGTGAAATTATGATGAAAAAGAAACTAATAACAATTGCGACATTATTAGCAACTTCTATGACAATTACGTCGTGTACGGTTGGAGCTGTTGCTGTGACAGGTTTGGTTTTAGCAAGTGTTGCAGTAGGTGCTTTAGCATATAAATGGATGGAAGACCCTACTGCTTACAATGCATATACAAAAAACAGAGAAACTGTTTTTTCAGCTGCTACACAAGTATTAAAAGAAAATAAATATACTACTACAAAACAAACAGTTGATCAGAAAAAATCTGAAATCAAAGCTGTTTCTCCAACAGGAGACTCTATTAATATTGTAGTTCAATCTGCTAAAAATAATCCTAATCAATCAGCTCTTTATATTAAAGATGATAGTAAAACTGATGCAACTATTATACTTAATAAAATTAACGATAAGCTTGCAGATTCAAAATAATACCAACAAATAGTTTTTTAGCTTTTGTTAAGAATATGCTTTTTAATCTGAATTTATAATTTAAATGATCTTATTATCTATACTTAAACCTGATAACTGAATATACAGATTTTTTCTTAATTACTTTTCTAAATTAGTCATTAAGAGATTAAAACTATATTTAGATTAAACTTTCATAATAAAAGAGTTAGGAATTTCTTCAGCGGTTGATAACCAAATGGTCTTAGTTTGTAAATATTCGTTTAATGACTCTTCACCATTTTCACGACCAATACCAGAATCTTTATAACCCCCATACGGAGCTAAAGTAGAAACGGCTCTATAAGTATTTATCCAAACAGTACCTGCTTGAATTTGGTTACTAACCCTAATAGCTCTTTGCATACTAGTTGTCCATATTCCTGATGCTAAACCATAAGTAATATCATTCGCTAATTTAACTACTTCCTCTTCATCACTAAATTTAATGACTGATAATACAGGACCAAATACTTCTTCTTGAGCTATTCTCATATCATTTTTAACATTAATGTATATTGTTGGATTAATAAATAATCCTCCTTTATCAGATGCTTTACCACCTAAAATACAAGTTGCTCCATCCTCTTTCACAACATCAAAATATTCTAAAACTTTATTATATTGCGCCCTGTTAGCCATAGGCCCCATTTCAGTTGTCTCATCCATAGGATTACCTTGTTTAATCCTTGATGCAATATTTTTTATTTTTCCACTACTTCGTCGTGAACTTCTTCATGAACAAATAATCTTGAACCTGCTATACAAGTTTGCCCTGATGCTGCAAATATACCAAAAACAGCTCCATTAACAGCATTATCAATATTTGCATCATCAAAAATTATATTTGGAGATTTTCCTCATAATTCTAAAACTACAGGCTACTAGCACTAGTGTATACTTTTTGCCCCCCCACAGGCCCTCCAGTAAATGCTACTAATGAAATTTTAGGATTTGATGCTAGGCTCTCTCCTATTTCATTACCAAAACCTGTAACAAAATTAATAACACCATCAGGAAATCCTGCTAATTTGAATAAATTTGCAAATTCTAAACATGAAGCAGAAGCTTCTTCAGAAGGCTTTATAACTATGGTATTACCAGCTGCTAAAGCAGGTCTATTTTCACAGTAGTAGTTAAAAGAGGTGAATTCCAAGGACTTATAGCTAGTATAACACCAATAGGCTCTTTTTTTGTTATTACTAAATTTTGGCTGCCATCTGAAGGTAAAACCTCTCCTTTAATATTACTAGCTAAACCTGAAAATATTTATAATTATTTACCAGTGATTTAACCTGGGCTTTCATCTCTGTAATAAGTTTACCATTATCTTTTGATTCAGTAGTTGCAAGTAAATCAATATTTTCTTCAATTAAGTCTGCTAGATTAAGTAATAATTTTGATCTTTGGAAGGCACCGTCAAGTTAACTACGTCTAAATCCATCTAGTGTATAATTATAAAAAATCATATTATTTTTCTTAATCATGCTTACACACAAACCTAAACGATATCGTTATCCAGCAGAGATTATCGGTTATGCTATTTGGATGTATCATAGGTTTAATACCAGTTATAGAGATATAGAAGAAATGCTCAGATACAGAGGCATTCTAGTAAGTTATGAAACAGTAAGAATATGGAGTAATAAATTTGGTAAATCTTTTGCTGATGTAATAAAAAAGAAAGAGCCTAAACCGACAGACAAATGGCATCTAGATGAGATGATTATTAAAATGAATGGAGTTAAGTTTATACTATGGAGAGCTGTAGACTCTAATGGTAATGAGTTGGATGTATTTCTACAGAAGCGTAAGAATAAGAAAGCAGCTATACGCTTTCTAACTAGACTATTAGGTTCTTACCCATCACCACGAGTTATTGTCACTGATAAGTTGCAGAGTTATACAAAGCCAATCAAACACATGACTAAGGCAGACCATAGAAGACACAAAGGTCTAAATAATAGAGTAGAGAATGCACATCAACCTACACGTAGAAAGGAAAAGAGTTTAATCAAATTTAAATCACCTGGTGGAATTCAAAGAACATTAACACTCATGGGTAAAGTTAGAAATCTATTTGCAGTGCCAGTAGGTAGATATTTAAATTCTAGAGAAACGCAAAGAACTAAATTTAATGAAGCGGTGAATATATGGCAAGAAGCAGCTAAAGAGGTTTACTGTTTCTAAAATTTAGTGGAAGTGCTTTTCTACACCACAATTAGTTAACTTGACGGTGCTATTGTACCAATAGTTTTAGGGATTTTGATTAGTAAATTTACTAAGCTAAGTGACTCAACTTTAAAGATAATTTCTAATATTCCAATACTTTTAATTATATTGATAGTAATGATAGTAGTAGCTTTAAATAAAGAGACTATCATGCTTGTACCAAAGAATATTATTCTAAGCGTTATAATACTTAGTGCAGTTGCTAACATTTTTGGCTATCTAATAGGAAGGATTTTAGGTTTGGATTTTGAAAGTAGGCTAGCACTACTCTTTGAGTTTAGTATATTAGATGTTGGCTTAGGGATCGTTATTGCTTTAGTCTTTTTTGGTAATCAGGCTGCTATCGCAGCAACTTTTTATGCAATTTGGCAAAATGTTATTGGACCTATAATCGTTAATTTTGTAAATATACGTCGAAATACTAAATTGAAATCTTTTTAAATATTTATTGACAAAAAAGTCTAATTTAGAATATAATATCTAAAAATATATAAAATTCATGTTTTATGGATTCTAAATTTAAAGAATATTTCAATATAGCTGAAGCTATTAGTAAGTTATTATATCCTTTTGCTGAGGTTGTGATTCATGATTTAAATAAGCAACAAATAAAGGCTATTTTTAATCCTATATCTAAGAGAGAGGTTGGTGATTCATCATATATGGATGATATAGATTTAGATGTTTATGATGAGCTTCCTAAGGTAATAGGGCCATATGAAAAGCTTAATTATGATGGCCGTAAAATCAAAAGTATAATCACTGTAATTGAAAGTGATGAAGGAGATGTTATAGGAACATTATGCATGAATTTGGATATTTCTGTCTTTGATAAATATCAAGGTTTAATAAATATCTTCTTAAAAAATAATGACTATAAAATGTCTGAGCAAAAACAGAGTTTGTTTAAAGATACATTATATGAAAAGATAAATAAATTTGTGCAGAAATATTGCATAGAGAAAATCTTATGTGTGGATAATCTTACTCGTTCTCAGAAAAAAAACCTAATTCTGGAGCTTAAAAATCAAGGTGCATTAGATGGTAAAAATGCAAGTCAGTACGTTGCAAGAGTGTTAAGTGTTAGTCGAGCAACAGTTTATAATTATCTTAAATAAATAAACTAGAGGAAAGAAAGTAATCAATGCTATTAATATTAGGAGCTATAGTTGGTTTTGTAGCAGGTTTTATATCTACGTTACTTGGGGGGGGCGCTGGCTTGGTAGCAGTACCAGCGTTTTATTATATTATAGTGCATACTTATGGCTCTAGTTTTGCTATGCAGATAGCTCTTGCAACATGTTGTGGAATGTCTATATTTCTTAGTTTGATAGCTACATATAAGCATTATCGCAAAGGTAACATACATTTAGGAAAACTAAAATATTATCTAATATATTTAGCTATAGGAGCTATTTTAGGTTCGATAATAGCAAAGTATATAAATACCGATTTATTAAAAATGATTTTTGCAATACTATTGTTTGGTAGCGGTATATGGATGATACTTCATAATGATAATAAAATTGTGAAATTACCAAGAAGTGCCAGATATGGTATATTTAGTTTTTGTGGAGTAATTAGTGTTTTGGCTAGTTCAACAACCTTTGCTACTATGTTTTTTATAAAAATAGGAACAGACATAAAAAAAGCAGTAGCTATTACTAGTGTGTGTGTATTTATTAACGCACTTATAGCTACATTTGTTCTTACTTATGGAATTAATATAAATGTTCCATCTACTTTTGGGTATTTGAATGTCCCTTTACTGATATCTTCTGGTTTACTTTCTTTGATTGGAAGCCTTTTGGCAGTTAATTATTTAGGGGTAATATCTCCTAAGCTACTTAGATCTTTGTTTATAGTTTTGATGTTTGTATCTGGCATTATTATGATTGCTTAAAAAGTTGAAAATATAAGCTTTTACTGTATACTTTATATTTCTTTGGAGAGGTGGCCGAGTGGTTGAAGGCGCACGCCTGGAAAGCGTGTATAGCTTAACGGCTATCGAGAGTTCGAATCTCTTCCTCTCCGCCATAAGTGAAAAAATATTTTTATGATGTATATTTATCCTAATCCTAATTTTAAGAATCTTTGATGATAGAAAAGAGGCTATGTTGTAACTACTTGATGTCTACAGCCCCAATTGTATTTAATGAAAAATAGGAATCTTTATTTCTATAAGTTTTCAAATAATTACAACAGAGCTTAAAAAACTATCAGGCTACAGTCCTTTATTTATAAGGATTCTTCTACTCACTGAGAATTTCTGTTAATAATATGTACCTTGGCGATAATCCCATGATAGAAAATAATCTGATAAATTTATCATAATCTTATCTATATCTAAACCTTTACGAATGACAATAGGACAGGGTGAGATTTTCCTTTGACAATTTTGGTGAGGAATTAAATTACCTTCGTTATCCACCATTGAAACCATTACTCCTTGCTCATAACGTGTATCTACAGACTTTCCTGGTTGAATCGATGCAACATAATCATCAGCACAGATTAATAAATCAGCTCCTTCTTCAATATCATAACCAACACCTGAAATCATTCCTTTATTTCCTTTTCCGGAAGGATTAGCTGAACTAGCAAAACATAATTTTCTATGTTTCTCCCATAACTGTGAAGCAATTTGTTCACTAGGTTTTCCAAATTTAATAACGAAGCAGCTCGTTGAACGTTTATCCATAATAAAATCTTTACTTTCTTCAGGGATAAGTTTTTTCGCTTCCTCTTTCCAGGGTAAAATACAACCTAATAAAATATCATCTTGCCAATGTTTTTGATAAAAACTTAAAATTTCTGGAGTCATCTCTGCTAAGCTAGTCAATTGCTCTATTGATGAACATAAGACAACACCAGGCTTATTTTTATTTCGTTTTTTGACTTGAAATTTTTTTTCTAAGCCTACTTTATCAGTTCCCATAATTATATATCCTACTTTTGTAGGGCTTACTATTATATTTTCTGTATAATACCCCATGAAATTTTAACAACAATTTTGAGAATTTAGTTCCTAAAGTAGCTAAACTATAAATGAGCAATTTAGGATAAATGTAAATGAGTAATAAGAGAAAAATATATACCGTTGAATTTAAGACTAAAGTTGTCTTGGAAGTATTGGGGAAAGATCAAACAATCACACAGTTATCAGTAAAATATAATATTACGCCCAAAAACATAAATAATTGAAAAACAGCCTTTTTAGAAAATGCTGAGTTGGCAATGGATCCATCCAAATCAGTATCACAATATAAAAAAGACAATGCAAAGCTTCAAACCAAGATAGATCAGTATTCTAAGAAGGTTGGACAACTAACAATTGAGAAGGAATTTCTTGAGGGAAAGCTCGTAAGCTTGGGATTATCTGATAGAAAAGCGATGATTGATCCTAAGCATAAATTATCTGTTGTAAAACAAAGTTTCTTATTAGAAGTTTCTAGAGCTGGTTTATATTACAAGCCTGTGGTTAACGAACATAAAGAAGAAGTAAAAGCAAAGCTTATACAGATACATGAGGAGATTCCCTGCTACGGCTATATAAAAGCTCATAAGCAATTAATAGAAGATGGGTTTAGCATCTGTGAGAACACAGTACAAAAGTATCGTAAAGAGTTAGGCAGCAAAGCTATATTGGCGGTGAAAAAACCAAACTTAAACTTATCTGAACCTAACAAAGAGCATGCTATTTATAGTTACAAACTAAAAGGTTTAAGCATATTGAGACCTAATCAAGTTTGGTCTACAGATATTACATATATTAAGACTGATGCTGGCACAGTTTATATGGCAGCTATTATTGATTGGTACTCTAAGGCTGTACTAAGTTGGGAGATATCCAACACTATGGATAGTAGTTTAGTTATGAAAGTTTTAAATGAAGCTCTGTATAAATATGGAGTACCAGAAATATTTAACACTGATCAAGGTAGCCAGTACACATCTAACATTCATATCCAAACATTATTGGATAAAAAAATTACTATATCTATGGATGGTAAAGGTAGAGCAACTGATAACATTTGCATCGAAAGATTTTGGAGAAGTGCTAAATGTGAGAGATTTTATTTAAATCAATCTGATCTACCCCGTCAATTTGGGACAGTTTACTACTTCATTTTCCATTATATATTCAAATATTGATAGTTTAGCTTCTTCTCTAGTTTTATAGCTTTCATCATGTACTAACTCTACTTTTAAAGTTCCAAAAAAACTTTCACAAGCAGCATTATCGTAACAGCATCCTTTAGAGCTCATACTTGATAGTAGCCAGGTTCTTTAATAATGTCTTGATATTGTTTGCTACAGTACTGTGACCCTTTATCAGAGTGTATAATCACACCACTAGGAAAATTTCTTCTAAAGAATGCCATATTTAAAGCATTACAAACTAAATCCGCTTTCATCTTAGAATCCATTGCCCAACCAATAACTGATCTTGAGAATAAATCTATAATCACACAAAGATACAGCCACCCCTCTTGTGTAGGTACATAAGTTATATCTGTAACCCACCTATGATTTACAGATAAAGCAGTGAAGTTTTGTTCTAATAAATTATCATAAACATGTTTGTTGTGGTTAGAATCTGTAGTTTTCTTATGCTTACGAGCCGCTTTAGCATGTAAACCAAGTAATTTCATACGTTTAGATACTCTAGGTTGAGTAACTTTCCAACCCATATCTTTAAGCTCTTTGTATATCCTAACACTTCCATATCTAGATTTATGTTCATTAAAATAGCATCATCTAGTTCAGCATCATTATATTGCCTTTTACCTATAGGTTTATGAATCCATCTGTAATATGAAGATGTGCTCACATTCAAAGATTTACATAGTGTTGTTACTGGCATAACTTTATAATGCTCCTTAATAAAGGCGTACCTTACAGATTTTGCTTTGCAAAGTACGCTGCTGCCTTTTTTAGTATTTCACGCTCTGTTTCTGCCTGTTTGAGTTTTTTCTTCAAATCAGTATTTTCAAAAGATAGTTGCTAGTACTGCGTTTTATAATCTATCTTTATTTCTTTCTGAGGGTTTGACATGGCTTTGGATATCCAACTGCAAATGGTTTTATATTTAACCCCTAAATTATCTGCTATTTCTCGTCTATTTGCATCTGGTTGTAAACATAATTTAACAGCTTCATCTTTAAACTCTTTTGTATATCTCATCTTGTCTCCTTTTCTTAACACCTAAGTGTCCCAAATAGGAGGGTATGATCACATTATTGAACTAAGAAACGATGTGGATGATTATATAGATTTTTATAATAATAGAAGATTTCATGAGTCTATCAATTATAAAAAACCTATGGAATTTTATTACGATAACTTATTGGAAAAACGGGCGGCTTAGATGGGAACTAAATAATTGAAAATATTGTTTAATTTATTGGGGTAGTATACTGGATTAATTAATTAACTGCTTGATTAAATGATGATGAATTCCATTCCACTTTTTTATTTGACATTTCCAAATTCTCAAATTAAAAACATTTATGATAGTAAGAGGATATATTATATATTTACTAAATAGTAATAATTTTATAGCATGTCATAACATATAAAACTATAACAATTATAGATAAAATCTAGAATATTTGAAATTAGCGGTCAATAGTTGCAACAGAACCATATATTATACTGTATCGAAATATGTAGTCGAGTTTTTAGATGTGTCCTTATCTTAAAAGAAATTCTTGAGATAGGATGAATTTTAGCAGTTTTAAAATTATCTTGTAATGAGTTGACTTGCTATGTTTTTGTACCTATAGCCTGAACTACTGAACCAATGCCTGTATGATAAATTCCTTCAATCACATCAAGAACAAGTTCAATTAAATGCTTAAAGTTTAGGTTTGTAAGTTCGTTAGTTATAGATTCTTTAGATTGCATTATATCTACAGAATTACCACCGCCAGTTCTATTTTTCAGTTGTTCTGGCCTATAAGCTTCAAGAAGAAATACACCTCCTACTTTTAATCCAGTCTCTATATTTTTATATAGTTGTTTTCTTACTGAAGATGATACTGGATTAAATATAGATATAATTCCATCCCACTTATTTTCTCCTAAATCATAATCAGCTAAATCAGCATGAATAAGATCTATACTAACACCCATTTTATCGGTAAGTTTTTTGGCTTTATTTAAACCGACTATAGATGAATCAACTGCAGTTACAGAGTATCCTTGTTGAGCAAGAAAAACTGCATTTCTACCTTCACCTTCAGCTAGACTAAGAACATTGCCTTTAGGAATAAAATGAACATTTGCTTCTAAAAATTCATTTGGCTTTTTTCCGTATACATACTCTTCAGTGTTGTATCTTTCATTCCACATCTTTATGCTCCAATTATATTGCTTAAGCATATATTAGTTAAAATATAATGCTTATTAGTTTGTTGATTTAATTAAGACTTTCAAAAAAATAAGCTGGCTGAGCTAAGTCTAGTGTCTATAATCTTTTAGAAAATCATTTCGACAAGCTTAAGAACTTTTTTTATTAAATCAACAGTCTTTAAGCTCAAACGATTAATAAAACCAATGTTGGATTTTAAATCTATGAAAATAGCTAATGCCACTATCACAGGCTATGAATGGATGAGAATGTTTAAAAAGGGTCAATTTAATATTTTGACTAAAATGAGAAATAAGTCTGAAGCTAGTTTTATAAATGAATTATTTGATGTCTATAGCCCTAATTGTATCTAATGAAAAGTGGGAATCTCTATTTCTATAAGTTTTCAAATAATTGCAACATGGCCAAAGAGCTAGACCAATACAACTAATCACGATAGCATATATTTTTTATTATAGCGTAGAGCTGTCATTATAAAATTAAAATGTTCAGCTGAGATTTGAGTCTTTAAGCCATGTTTTGCATATGCCCCAAAAGCAACTGATATAAATCCAAAGATTACACCTATCAATAGATTCATCCTATACTATCCTAGATATATTGAAGCAATATTATAATAAAAATTATTAATCCAGCCCAATGATTATCAGAAAAAGCTTTTATACAGTTAGTGATACCTAGCTTTTTGTAGATAAAATAATCTTTAATAAAAAAGAATGCTGCTATTAAGATCCCTAAATAGAAAATTATATTAAAATTGCAGTACAAACCAAGAACAAAAAGTAATATTAAAGAGATAAAGTTAAATAAAAATATGTATTTAAATACTTTACCACCAAATAAAACAGCAGATGATTTTAGACCTATTTTTAAATCAAACTCTCTATCAGCTAAAGCATAGACTGTATCATAGGCTATAGTCCAACATATTGTTGATAAATAGAAAATTAAAGCTTCTAAGGGTATTTTATTTTGAATGGCTGAAAAAGCCATAAATATACCAAAGTTAAAAGCTAATCCTAACATTAACTGTGGTACAGCAAAAAACCTTTTACAGAATGGATAGAGTATGGCTAAAAATAAAGCTATAAAAGATAAGAGGATAGTAAAAACATTTAAAAAAAGGACGCAAATAAAAGCAATTATGGTAAGAATTAAACAAATATAAATAGCATTTTTTACACTAAGTTTACCACTTGTTAAAGGTCTAGTACTGGTGCGTGTAACATGTTTGTCAAAATCAATATCTGCTATATCGTTAACAATGCAACCAACTGTACGCATAACTACGACACCAAGAGTAAAAATAATCCAGTATTTAATGTTTGGAATCCCATGGTCTGCTAAAACCAAAGCTGTAAGTGTTGGCCATAAAATCAGAAGTATTGGAATAGGGCGATGTAGCCGCATTAGCATAAAATATGCATTTAGCTTTTCTTTACTAAGCATAATATTGTTCCGGTAAAATTAGAAAATATTCTGTAATTAGAAGTTTAAGTTTTTTGTCATTTTTGTATATAAAAATGGAACTACGGGAGAATATCTCTTGTTTGGTGTTTCTACCAGTTTCTTGATGAAAATCTTTAGTAGATAATTGACGAATTATAAATTCATCTCTATCAAATTTTGACTTATCAAAAAGTAAATTATCGCCAATTGGTTTTGTGCCTAAGCTCTCTAACTCTTGGGTAAAATAATTATAAGTGTTTTTTGGAACAATTGTTCGAGCAAAAACAAAAGTTTTATCTGAGTTAGAAAGTGTAACTTGTCTTACAAGAGCATCATTTACACCTAGTAACCTTGCTTCTAGTGGTATTACATGAGTGATTTTTTGTGAAATTTTATCCAATTTTATGTCACCATAGAACTTAGATAAGCTAGTAACTAAATTTTTAGCATCATTAAGCCAATATTGTTTAGCTTTGTCTAAGCTATCTTTACTTATTATACTCATATCTTAGAAATACCTTAAAGTTAAGGTTTCTTATTTATTTTCGATTTGTATAATTATACACTTATAAAGTTATGAAATTAATAAAAGGATTCCAAAATGCGCCCAAGTGGTAGAAATAATGATCAATTACGTAATATAAAAGTTACGCATAATTTTACAAAACATGCTGAAGGCTCTGTTCTTGTGGAATTTGGTGATACTAAAGTTCTTTGTACAGCTTCAGTGATACCAGGTGTACCAAGATTTAAAAAAGATTCTGGAGAAGGATGGTTAACTGCTGAGTATGGTATGCTTCCACGTTCGACACATACTAGAATGGATAGAGAAGCAGCTCGCGGTAAGCAATCTGGTAGAACTCAAGAAATTCAGCGTCTAATAGGTAGAGCATTACGAGCTAGTGTTGACTTGACTAAAATAAGTGAGAATACTATTAAGGTTGATTGTGATGTAATTCAAGCAGATGGTGGAACTCGCACAGCTTCTATAACAGGAGCATCATTAGCGATAAAAGATGCTATCAAGTATATGAAAGACAAAGGTATGATAGAAGCCAACGTTAATCCACTTTTATCACAGGTGGCAGCTATTTCTGTAGGTATTTACAACAATGAACCAGTATTGGATCTTGATTATGATGAGGATTCAAATGCTGAAACTGATATGAATGTAGTAATGAATTCAAATGGAGGAATGATCGAAATTCAAGGAACAGCAGAAGGCAAATATTTCTCAGAAGAAGAATTTGCAAAAATGTTAGGCCTTGCTAAAAAAGGTATTAAAGAGATATTTGAGTTAATATTCTAAAAAAATAATTTTCTAAATATTTTTTATATAAGAATTTATTTTTACTAGTAAATCAAAATCTTTTGATTTTAATTCAAATAAGAAGTCTTGTAGAGGCTCACTTTTTGCAAAAAGTAGTCGCTGCTCTATTTGCTTAATTTGTTCTTTTAGAGTTTCTCTTTGTTGATATAAATCTTTAAGTTCTTTGTTTGTGTTCTGGAAGAAGTCTTGAATATTATCTTCTTTTTTAGCTTGCAGCTTAGTTTTAAGATTAGAACTAATATTCGATATTCTAGCTGTAGATAGTTTTTTTCTACCTAATGAAAGTTTTTTACGTGGTTGTTGATCTGACATTTATTTCACTTATTTTGCGTTAAATTTTCTTTTTAGAATTATAGCTCTGAATGAGATTTCCTGATTATTATAATATATTTATCAAAAAAAATGTAGATTTAACGAGTTGTGAATGTTAAAAGATGTGATTTTTTGATATTTATGTTTATTATGACTTAACTCCAATTGATGCTAGTCTTTTTTCTATGGAAGGGTGAGTAGAGAAAAAATCTGACATATCACCACCATTAATACCCGCACTTAGCGGATCAAATATATAAGAAGCACGGCGAAGATTTTCATTTTTGTTGTGTTTATAACCATATTGAGCCTCTTGTGTATTACTATCATTTGCGATTTTTATCAAAGCATTTGCCATAGGCATATTCGTACGCATTAATTCAACTGCTCCAGCATCAGCCATATACTCTCGAGTTCGGCTTAAGAATAGCATCATAAATATTGTAAATATCTGTAACGCATATCTTAAAACAATAATTATGATGAAAAAAACTGCAGCATTATTATTACGATTGTTATTACTACGATTGTTACCTGAGAAAAGGGCTGAATAGAATAAGAAATCCATAATAATTAACATCATATTTGATAAAACCATTGTAAATAGGTTTAGCTTAATATCTTGATTACGGATATGTGTTAGCTCATGTGCCATTACTGCTTGGAGTTCATCGCGGTTTAGAGCATTTGCAAGCTTTGTTGTAATAGCGACCATTGCAGATTTTTCAGAATATCCTGATGCGAAAGCGTTCATATAGTTAGCATCAATTAAAAATACCTTAGGCATATAACGCATTCCAGCAGCAACTTTCATTTCTTCAACAACATTGTAAACTTTTTTTGCTAAGGGATCTTGATTATCAGCATTAATCTCATGATATTCTGTACCAGAGAGCATGATTTTGTCATACATCTTAAAAGTTACAAAAACCCATATTATAGCAATTACTGATATTATCATAGTAGCATATGGAGGTATTTTGAAGGTTACTAGCCACATAAATACTTGGCTAATCGGCAACTGCTTACCAGTATGTGAGTAGTAATAATTTGCAAGCTCACCGTAACGCCAAAAAGTATCAACAAAAATTCCTAGTAAAAAAAACACAACTAAGAATGTTGCTATTACAAAATAGGTTCGACGAGTATTTTTGCGAACAACATCTCGCCAATTTACTGAGCCATATTGAAGATTATCAGTATTTGACATTTTATAGTTCCACTCGAGAGTCTTCTAATTGCTGTTTTTTTTCTTCGGAGATATTCCAGTAAATAAAATTTTCATTTAGTTTTTTGAAAAAATTAACCATAATGCCAGCGAAGAAAGATTTCTTGTGGGCATTATATCTTTCTATTGAATCATTAAGAGCTTGCTTGGCAAAAGCCAGTTTATTCTCAGTAGATGTGATTTCTTCTTGCAGTTGAATTACATTTTGATTCGCTTTTAGCTCTGGATAATTTTCAAACTGAACACTTATGCCTTTTGCTAGGTCAGATATTTTGTTTTCAGCACTAATTCTTGTTTGAGTATCTCCTTGTTCTTTTGCAATATTGGCTTTACTTCTTAGAGCTACTACTTGCTTTAAGGTAGTTTGCTCATAATCCATATATTTTTTTACAACATTAACTAAAGAGTCAAAAACTTTAGCTCTACGATCCAGTTGAACATCTATTTGTTTTTCTGAATTTTTGACAGTTTCTATTTCAGCTATTAGTTTGTTGTACGTCATTACTATATATACTGCAATTATTGCAATAATAATTAGTAGAATTATTCCAAATGACATTTTTCTCTCCTTCTTATGGGTTATCTAAATATAAAGATGGTACGAAATAATTATTTTTCAAGCTTATTTTATATTTTCCTCTATGAAATTACAGAAACTCTTTGTTAAGGCTGTATTGTATTTTTTCTTATGTAATAGTTTATATAAGTTACGTCTGAGATCAAGATCTTGTATTTTAAGTGTTTTATATTTATTAGTATCCTCAGAATGATTTGTTATTATTTCAGATTAGCACGCTAAACAGTCACTGTGAGCAACATACTGCTTTATTGCCTCTGAGTTACTTAAGGTAATTGCTTTTTTTATACTCGACGTATTCTCTTTAAGAGCATTAAAAAAAATATCAAAAGTACCAGAGCCTTGCTCTCTAGTAGCCCACTCATACTTTAGAAGATCTTTTATCTTTATATTTTTCTTAGCATGTAATGGGTGGTTAGGTCGGCAAATAATCTTCAAATCGTCTTTTTTCCATAGATTAGCTTCTATATTTTGATTATCACATTCACCTTCTATAAAAGCGACATCACAGCTTAAAGACTCAACATGATTAATAATTTCTTTAGTATTGCTAGATATTATTTCAAAGTTTGTATTTGGGTGGATTTTTCTAAATGTAGCTACATACTTAGGAAGTATATAGTTTGCTATTGTTGTACTAGCACCTATAGTTATTTTTCCTGATAATTCAGAATCATTATCACTGAAAGTTTCAAACTCTTGAACCTCATCTAATATCTTTATAGCCTTGGCTAGAAGATTTTACCATTAGCGTTTAGCTTCATCAGTTTGCCAACACGATCAAACAAAGTTGTATCAAGCATATTTTCAAGTTGAGATAGTGACATACTTGCAGCAGCTTGAGAGATAAAGCATTTTTATGCTCCAGCACTAATTGACTCTGCTCTGGCAGTATGAACAAAAACTTGAAGTTGCTTTAATGTGATTCGCATATAAACTTTAGTTAAACTTATATTTCTAGATTGTATTATAAGATTTTCTGATATGCAATATTAGAATTACTAATTAATTCGACAGCAATTACTTAAATATAATATAAAATTAATATAATATAAAATTAATATAATATAAAATAAAACAAGCAAGAAACAGTAAGAGGGAAAGAAATGAAAGCACTTAAAAAATATGAATGGACCATAATTGGAGCAGGTCCGGCGGGCATGGTAACATTAGGATTTTTGTTGAATAATGGTGTTGAAGCTAGTGATATACTTTGGATTGATCCTTCTTTTAAAGTCGGAGATTTTGGAGAAAAGTGGGGTGAGGTAAGTAGTAATACTTCAGTAGAACTTTTTTTCAGATTTATGGAAGATATAAAATCATTTAATTATGAAAAAAATAACCAGAAATTTGCTATAGATAGTTTTGATAGGCAGGGATTTACTTTATTAAAAGAGGTTGCTAAGCCTTTACAGTGGGTTACGAATGATCTTTTAAAGAGAGTTGATTATAGTAAAGATGTGGTTACAGATCTAAAAATATCTGATGGTGCTTGGAATCTTTGTGGAGAGCATGGTAAGTATATTGCCAAAAAGATTGTTCTTGCTACAGGGGCTTTACCAAAGTCATTAAATATTCATAACTTTGAAGTAACTAAAGAAGTTGATTTGTCGATAGCCCTTACTCCTAATAAGTTAAAACAAGAGCTTGAATCTGATGATAAAGTGGCAGTTTTCGGTTCTTCTCATTCTGCTATGATAATTATTAAAAATTTGCTTGAATCTGGAGTTAAAGAGGTCGCTAATTTTTATCTAGAACCATTAAAGTATGCTGTTAATATGGGTGATTATATTCTTTATGATAACTCTGGCTTAAAGGGAGAGACAGCTAAATGGGTTAGAAAAAATATTTCTCAGAATTTAGATAGTAGGATTAAAAGATATTTGTCTACAGATGAGCAGGTTAACAAGCATTTACATAAATATAATAAAATTGTTTACGCTACAGGCTTTCAACAAAGAGTTCCAAGTGCAGAAGGGATTGATGTAAGACGATATGATCCGACAACAGGAATTATAGCACCAGGACTTTTTGGTGTCGGTATAGGCTTTCCTCAGAAGGTTACAGACCCGAATGGTAATGTTGAGTTAAATGTCGGATTGTTTAAGTTTATGAAAGATATTAAAAGAATGTTACCATTATGGGAAAAATATGATATCTAGATTACTTTAATAATCTTAGAGCATTTATTATAACAATAAGAGTTGTTCCAATATCCGCTGCAATGGCCATCCACAAAGTAGTTAAATTTGCCATAGCAAGTGATATGAAAATAGCTTTTACAGCTATAGCAAAAGTTACATTCTGTTTTATTATATCTAATGTTCTTTTTGAATGTTTGATTAGCCATGGTAGTTTACCAATATCATCAGACATCAGTGCGATATCAGCAGTCTCTATAGCAATATCATTACCAATAGCTCCCATAGCAATCCCTAGATTTGATCTGGCAAGGGCAGGAGCATCATTAATGCCATCACCTATCATTGCAACATTTTTATATTTATTAACAAGTTTTTCAACTTTTGTAACCTTATCTTCAGGTAAAAGTTCAGCATGAAATTCATCAATGCCTGCTTGCTTAGCAATAGCTATAATGTCCCCAGAAAAAGCTACTGATTTTAGAAAGATTTTTATTCCTAGATGTTAAACTTAACTAGATAAATTAGGAAATAGATAAATGAGTAAAAAAAGAGTAACGTATACAGCTGATTTTAAAGCTAAAGTAATTATAGAATTGCTAGAAGGCGATATGACAGTTAATGAGATAGCAAGTAAGTATGATTTACTTCCTAAAAACGTGCACAATTGGAAGCAGCAATTTTTATCTAATGCTTGCTTAGCATTTGATAAAAGCTCTGTTGTTAAGGAGTATAAGCAGGAAATAGATGAGCTTAGAAAAGATAAAGATGCAACAAGTAAAGAACTAGTCGAGGTAATAGTAGAGAGGGATTTTTTAATGGGAAAGCTAAAAAGCTTGGTATCATCAAATGATAGAGTAAACTCTGTAGATACTAAGCTAGAATTATCTTTAAATAATCAGCTTAAACTATTATCTGTATCTAATGGGACTTTTGATGTCTGGGCATTGAATAAATTATAATAATCTCCATGTAAATAATTTTGAAATAGATCATTATATGTCCTTTCCTTTTGGTAATTTTGCCTATACAAATTCATTTAGAGAAGAGTTATATGATAGCTTTGAAACTTATGCTGATACCACATTTGAATTAATAGATGCTTTATCATCATCAAATGCTAAAACTGCTGTTGAGCTATCTTTATCCCCATTTTTTACTCGACAATATAGCAGCATATCTCAGATACTAAAGATAGAATCACAATCATCGATATTGGGTAAAGTGGGAACAAAATTGATTAATGAAATAAAATTAAACAATTCATCCAACATACATTTTATGCTCTAGATGAAACATCAATCTTAAAGCCTAACTCAAAAAGCATGGATGGAAGAAGATTTGTTTATGGATTGACTAATGGTACGGGTAAAGTTGGCATAGGTCATTCATACTCTTATTTAGTATACTTAGGTCAGGAGATGGGGCAATGGGTGGTACCTGTTAATTTGCAGCGAGTGACTGCTGCTGATTCTGGTATTAGTGTAGACTTAGATCAATTCCATAAATACATATCTAATCAAGAGAATTCAGGAGATATTAATGTTCTGATTGGTGACTCAAAATACAGTTCAATGGAATGTATTCATAGAGTTTACTCAGAACATAATAATACATTATTGTTAAGCAGGTTTAACTCTGTTAGAAATTTATCTTTTCAAGATCATAGTGATAATAAGCTCAAAAAATATGGTGAGTCTTTTAAATTAAATGATGAATCAATATGGACTACAGCTCCATCTGATTCTGAACAATGTGAAATAGTTACTACACGAGGAAAAGTATATACTGTAAAATTGACTCGTTGGAATAATTTAATTATTCATGGAAAAAGGAACATGCCAATGCATGAGAATTGTTTTGATATTGTTAAAGTTCAAGTTTTTAAAGACAATGGAGATCCAGTATACTACAAAAATATGTGGTTGATGTTAGCTGGCAAAGATAGAGGAAAGCTGACTAGTTTTGAAATATTTTCTAGATATTCAAGTAGATTTAATATTGAGCATTTCTTTAGGTTTTCTAAGCAACATTTACTTTTAGGTAAATATGAAACTCCAGATACTCCAACACTAGATATTTGGAATCAAGTTAGTGTACTTGCCTACATAAATTCACTTGCATGTGCAAGTTTATTGGATACGGATTTATTACATCCTTGGCAAAAACAAATGCGTAAAAACAATAGGATTTCTAGTTGGAAGGAAGCTAATCAAAAGTGCTATGGAATTAATGGGTATTAAGGCATTGTATCCTAAAAAAAAGACAACTGTCATTAATAAGCAACACAAGAAATATCCATACTTACTTAATGTATTTAAAAATGAGACGAATCAGGTTGTTATAGATAAAGCTAATAAGGTATGGAGTGCTGATATCACGTATATTAGACTAGAATGTGGGTATGCATATTTAGCAGCCATAATAGATTGGCATAGCAAGAAAATACTAGCTTGGAAGATTTCTAATACTATGGATACACATCTAACAACTAGTGTGTTAAAAGAAGCGTTATTTAAATATGGTAAACCTGATATCTTTAACTCTGATCAAGGAACTCAATATACAGCAAAAGAGCATATTAAAATATTATCTGATAATAAAATAAATATATCTATGGATGCTAAAGGAAGATCTATAGATAATATTGCAATTGAGAGATTTTGGAAAACACTGAAATATGAAAATGTTTATCCGGCATCATATATAACTATGAAAGAGGCTAAAGTAGGTATCAAAGAATATATTGATATTTACAACAATGAAAGACTACATTCTAGTATTGGATATATGACTCCTGATGAAGTATATTCTGGTATTTTAGATGCTGCATAAAAGCAAGGAATAAAAATATTTTATAAAGTGGTATTGAATAACAGGGACAGTTTACTAATGTTATCTTTTATACCATCTTGTATTGCAATAGCTCCAATTATTTTTCTATCATTACCTACAAATATTAGTGTAAAGCCATTATCTCCAAGTTTAGTTGTTTGCTCGTGTAAAGATTTGTTATTACAAAGTCGCTTTTCATGAGCAAAAGCATGACTACCAAGCCAAAAACAGCTACCTTTAATTTCTCCTATTACTCCTTTATCTCCAAGCACTTTAGTATTTGTAATCTTATCAAAATCTATATTATTTTGATTTGCATAGTCAATGATTGCTTTAGAAATAGGATGATCAATGGTGTTTTTCTAGACTAGCTGCTATAGAGATTAACTGTTGTTCTGAAAATTATCACTAGCAATCGTATTTTTTACAACTGGGTGCCCTTGAGTTAAAGTTCCTGTTTTATCAAAAGCAATAGCTTTAAGTTTTGTAGGAATCTCAATGAAATTGCCACCTTTAATTAAAATACCATTTCGTGCAGCCTTTGCTAAGCTAGAAACTATAGATATTGGGGTTGATATAACTAGCGCACAGGGACAAGCTATTACAAGAATAACTAAATTGATATATCCATTTAATCCATGGTTGTGCTAGGAACAATGGTGGAAAGATCGCGATTAGTATAGCTAGTACTATCATGCAAGGAGTGTAAACTCTAGCAAATTTATCTACCCATTTTTCCGATGATGAACGCTTTGATTGAGCACGTTCTACAGCTTGAATAATTTTTGCTATGGAGGAATTATCCGCTGTTTTTGTAGTTTTGATTTCAATGGCTGAGTTACCATTTATACTGCCTGCAAAAACTTCATCACCAATTTATTTTTCTACTGGGATTGACTCACCTGTAATTGGAGCTTGGTTTACAAAACTATCACCTTTTATAATAACTCCATCAAGGGCAATTTTTTGACCAGGTTTGACAAGTAGTCTTTTACCTACATTAATTTCTGTTAAAGATTTTTCCTCGAACTCTTTATCGTGACAGCAATACACTAAAGCTGTATCTGGCGTTAGATCCATAAGCTTGGCTATTGCCGAGCGGGCATTACCAACACTCCATGATTCTAATACAAGAGAAAGAGAAAAGAGAAAGCTTACAACAGCAGCTTCAAAAAAACTGTCCAATAGCTGCAGCACAAACAATAGCAATTACCATAAGTAAGTTCATATCCGCATCAAATCGTTTTACAGAAGAAATAGCTTTAGGGAAAACAAACCAACTACCAAATAATATAGCTAAGATATAACTAAGCTGTGATATAACAATTAACGTTGCATTAGAACCATTATCACTATCTATAAATGCCTTTATTAAAACCATGATCAAAAGCATGTAATAGGTATGCAAAGACAATTAAAATACCACTAATTAATGTTGTAATTAAGCGAAGGTGTTTATCAATGAAGCTAGGGTTTTGATTATTTGAAATATAATCTTGCCATATTACAGCACTTAGACCAGATTTTTTTATTGAAGAAATAATTTCTTTTGTAGAAATATCTTGCTGATCTATTAAAAGCTTTCCATTAAGTAAGTCAAATTGCATATTTTCTTCTAATACCTTCTTACCTAAAGCTTTTTTTATAATATTTACTTCTTCAACACAGTCTAAACCGTATACTTTGAATTCTAAATATTGATTACTGCTACTCATAGGAAGCTCTCCTTTGCATGTATTTCAGGTAAATGTTCGAGCTTTTCTTTTATCATCTGCTTAATTATTTTTTGATCATTTTGGATAGTATTATCATCCTCAAGTATTTTTAAAAGCCAATTTAATTGTCCTTTATAAATAGAGTTAAAATAAAAATAATGGAATCGTCCTTGCTTGCGTTTATGGATGAACCCATTACGCCTAAGAATATCTAAATGCTTAGAGATAGTGGAGTTAGCAAGTTTGAAAATATGTGCTAAATGACAAAGACATAATTCGTGTTGGTATATTACCATTAAAATTCGAATTCTTGTCTCATCGCTTAGTGCCTTTTGAAAGTCGACTATATCTGCTAGTTTCATCTTTATAACTATGTTTCGCTAAATAACGAAATAATATAGTTAAAATAATATCTTTTTCTGGGGACATTATATAGCATAGTTTTATGAATAATTTTATTTTTTCTTAAAATAGATTTAAGATTAAACATAAGAATTGTTTACACTTTAATAACTATAGAATATAGTAGAAATAAAACATATATATAGTTTTATTTTATGCAAAAAAATATACTCGTTCTAGGAGCAGGAGCATGGGGTACGGCATTGGCTTTACAACTTGCTTATAAAGGATATGATGTCAAGATTAGTTCTTGGAGAGAAGAGCATAATCAACAAATGTTAAAAGATAATAATAATTTTAAATATCTTCCAAGTATAGAAAAATTCCCAGATAAACTAAGGGCTATTCAAAATTGGCAAGGTAATATTGATGGCTTTGATGATATATTGGTGGCGACTCCTAGTTCTGGTTTTAAAGATATTATTTTAGAGCTTAAAGAACTTATACAACCACACCAAAATATAATCAGTGCAACAAAAGGGTTCTGCCATGATACTTATGCTTTATTAAGTGAAATTGTTGAGGATATCTTGCCAGATGTGAAATTTGCATTATTAACAGGTCCTAGTTTTGCTAAAGAAGTTGCAAATAAACTACCAACAGCGGTAGTAGTTGCATCTAAAGATATTGACTATGCAAAGCATGTACAAGAATTATTTAGCAATGAAAACTTTAGATGCTATACAACTACGGATATTATAGGTGCTCAAGTTGGTGGAGCTGTTAAAAATGTTCTTGCGATAGTAGCAGGTGCAGCTGATGGTATGGAGTTCGGTGTGAATGCTCATGCTGCTTTAATTACACGAGGTCTTGCTGAAATTAAGAAATTAGGACTTAAGTTAGGAGCAAACTTAGAAACTTTTATGGGACTTAGCTGCTTAGGAGACTTGCTTTTAACGTGTTCTGATAATCAATCACGTAATCGTAGGTTTGGGCTCTATCTTGGTCAAGGTATGAATATAGAAGAGTCATTAACAAAGGTGAATAATGTTGTTGAAGGTTATTCAACAGCAAAAGCAGTTTATACTCTTGCTAAGAAATATGATATAGATATGCCTTTAGTCTTTGCTGCTTATAAAGTCTTATATGAGTTAGTAGAGCCTAAAGATATAGTTAAAGAGTTAATGACTCGCCAGCTAAAAAATGAAAGCTAAGTTTTAACCTCCAGCAACTTCTTTTGGCACATAATCCTTAAGATTTGTTTCTTGCATTCTAACTCTTGTATTAAATGCGTAATTTCCAACTTTGACAAGAGGTTTCACAAGAGTTGAGTTTTCCCAGAGACTATTTTCTTTTACCTGTTCAAAAGAATTAAGAGTTGAACAAACTATTGCAAATACAAAACTAAAACGTACTAAAGCAATAAAAAAAGAAAATATAGTCTTTGTAAGACTTTCCTTTTCTTTGTTGTTGCGTAAAAATACTTTCATAATTCCAAATATTATTAAATATGCACCAAGAAGGACTAGGATAAATGATACAATATATGCAATATTAGGATCATCTATTAAAGAATTAATATACGCTTGTTGTATTTTTTGGGCTAAAATTCCGGCTAGCACAACTGAGAAAATCATTAAAACTAATAAAACTATATTTTTAAATAATCCTTTTACTGACGCAAATAGGCTTAGTATTAAAATTACTACAATTATTAAGATATCTAAAAAGTTTATATTCTCTAAAAATGTCATATCTTTTATCCTACTATTATATCTTTTATTTGATTAAGATTAGTTATTCCAATAATTTCAATATTTTTGGCAGATATTGTTTTTGAGATATTTGCCTGAGGAACTATAATTTTTTTAAAACCATGTTTTTTTGCTTCATTAATTCTTTCTATCCCATATGGAATAGGGCGTATTTCTCCAGATAAACCAACCTCACCCACTATTAGCATATCATGAGGTATCTCTATTTCTTTGATGCTTGAATAGATTATTAAAATAAGAGCTAAATCAATACTTGTTTCGTTTATTTTAATACCACCAACAACATTTAAAAAAACATCCTTATCATATAGATCAATATGCATATAGCGTTGTATAACTGCTAAAATCATTGCAAGACGATTACTGTCAATACCTACACACAATCTTCTTGGAGGTTGATTAATATTTTTATCAACAACTAAAGATTGAAGCTCAACTAATAATGGGCGAGTTCCTTCCCATACAGAGACTATTACACTACCAATAAGGTTTGTACGACCATTATTTAAAAATATAGCTGAAGGATTTTTAACCTCTTTCATACCTTTATCAGTCATAGCAAATATGCCAATTTCATTTACAGCACCAAATCTATTTTTAAGTGCACGCATCATACGATATCTACCATTATCTTGTGATTCAATGAAGATTACAGCATCAACAATATGTTCCAAAACTCTGGGTCCCGCAACATCTCCTGATTTTGTAACATGTCCAACAAGAAAAATAGCTATCTCATGTTGTTTAGCAACTTGTGTTATATATGCTGTAGATTCACGTACTTGGGACACGCCGCCTATCATAGATTGAAGTTCGGGGTTATATATAGTTTGAATTGAATCAATAACAATAACTTCTGGCTTGTGCTTAATAATATAATTAGATATTTGTTCAATATTTGTTTCACACATTATCAACAGATTATCTTTAGGTAAACTAAGCCTTTCTGCCCTTAATGCTATTTGCTCTAAAGATTCTTCTCCACTCACATATAAGACTTTTTTGCTTAAAGATAAAAAGGCCATTATCTGTAAAAGGATAGAGGATTTTCCAATACCTGGGTCTCCACCGACTAGAGTTACAGAACCTTTAACTATTCCTCCACCAAGAACTCGATCAAACTCAGATATACCAGTCGATATACGAGAGTGTTCTTTACCTTTAATATTTGAAAGAGCTGTGGCTTTTGTAATACTTCCTGAAAATCCAGCTCGAGACTTTGGAGTTTTTCTAGCATCTACTTGGACTTCCTCAATCAGAGTATTCCATTGATTGCAACTGTAACATTGTCCTTGCCAGCGATGCGAAGTAGCACCGCACTCTTGACAAATAAATATAGTTTTTTGCTTTGACATAAAAAATTACTTTATTTTGTATCCTAATAAATATTTACTAAGAATTCTTTCAGTTTCTGAAGAATTCGGTCCAATAAATTGGACTATATAACGGTATTGATTACTATTTTCGTTATTTGATAAACGAATATTTTTAGGATAAATAGAAACTATTCGTGCTTCACAACCAACCTGCTCTTTAAGTTCTGTTAGTGTGATTGATATTCTAATAATGTCTCCAAGATGGAGAATTTTAGGGGTATTAATTTCCATGCCCCCATCCTTAATTATGCGAAAATGTAAACCATTAACTTGTTCGCGTTGATCGAAGATGTATTCTAATTCTTGCTTGATATCTTTTTCACTATAGTCTACAGATATCTTACCTTCAACTATGTCACTATCAAAATTGTCATGCTCTTTTTCATGTTTTTCTTCGAGAGTATCTGGGGTTTCTTTTACTTCATTAAAATCATCATCTAATAGAGAAGGGTCTATATCTAGACTTTGACTTTCATCTAAGTTAATTTCAATGACATTAATATTTTCATCTGAATCATCATTATCAGAATCAGTGTTAATGTTGTACTCAGAACTTTGCGAATGATCAGCTTCACTTTCAAAATCGTTATTTTTCTCTATTAAATCATCATGTCTATGTTGTGATTCTTGAGATTCTTCATCAAGCACTCTAGCTCGAGGTTTTTTCTCATTATCTTTTCCCTTGCTATTTCCAGCTCCTTTTTTTAGAAGATCTAATCTACTATTCATTTTATATGCCTCTTTGATCGTGATCTAAATATTTTATAACTAATATATATAATACTTGAAAGTAAAATAAGTATAAATATAGATAGATATCTATTATTAGATATCCAGTTGGATATGTCTACATGGTTGACAAATTTTAAGATAGCATAACCAAATAAATATCCTAAAGTTATGTAAATAAATGACCATACAAAGCTACTTAAAGCATCTAGGCAAATAAATTTATATTTACTAACTTTACTAAGGCCAACTATTAAGGTAGTTACTGTTCTTAAACCGTATAAAAATCGGATACTAAGAATGGCTAATGATTCATATTTTTCTAAAAATTCTGAAGACTTTTTAGCTTTATAGCTCCAAGATGCTTTTCTTTGAATAAGCTTCTTACCAATAAATTTAGATAGGATAAATATCGTATTATCGTGAGCAATAGCTCCTAAAGTTGCGGCTATGATTACTAAAGGATAACTAAATAGGCTTGCTGCTGTAGCAATACCTACCATGATTAAAAAAATCTCACCTTCAATAAAAACAGCTAAGGCTACAGCTAAGTACCCCCAATGAATTAAGAGGTTTGAAAACTCTTGCTCACTCATAATTATTTCATATAAGCTTTTGTAATTAGTAGCTCATCTAGTATTACTAGAGCTAGCATAGCTTCAGCTATTGGCACACCTCTTATGCCAACACAAGGATCATGCCTACCTTTGGTTATTATTGTTGTATCATTACCATTGGTATCTATACTTTTACCTGGTTGCAAAATACTAGAGGTTGGTTTAAAAGCTAATTTTGCAGTGACATCTTGCCCAGTTGAGATTCCTCCTAAGATTCCCCCAGCATGATTTGTTAAAAAGCCTTGATCTTGAGTTATTTCATCACGATGCTGACTACCTCTTTGAGCAACACAACTAAAACCATCTCCAATGCTTACAGCTTTTACAGCATTTATACTCATTAGCGCATGAGCAATATTAGCATCAAGCCTGTCAAAAACAGGTCTTCCCAGACCCGTTTCTAAACCAGTTGCAATAACAGTTACTTCAGCTCCAATTGAATCACCTTGTTTACGGATTTCATGAATTAATTTTTCACAGTTTTCGATAGCATTTTTATCTGCAATAAAAAAAGGATTTTGATTAATAAAACTTTTCTCTTTAAAGTTTATCTTTAGATCTCCTATCTGTGAGCAGTATCCATAGATTTCTATATTGTAGTGTTTCAATATTTTTTTAGATATTGCCCCAGCTGCAACGCGCATAGCTGTTTCTCTTGCTGAAGATCGACCTCCTCCGCGATAGTCCCGAATTCCATATTTCTTAAAATATGTGTAATCAGCGTGACCAGGGCGAAATTTATCTTTTATTTCGCCATAATCTTTTGATTTTTGGTCTTGGTTTTTTATGATTAATCCAATAGGTGTACCTGTTGTTTTACCCTCAAAAACGCCTGAAATTACTTTGACTTCGTCTGGCTCTTTACGTTGCGTTGTAAATTTTGATTGTCCTGGTTTACGTCTGTCTAGTTCTATTTGAATATCTTCTTCACTTAATGGGATATTACTTGGGCAGCCATCAATGATTGCGGCAAGAGAGTCTCCATGGCTTTCACCACATGTTGTTACGGTAAAAATTTTACCAAAAGTGTTTCCTGACATGCTTGATAACAGTAAATAGTTTATGTGCTTATAATAACATAAATACTAATTTTATTTTATGTGTATCTAGGTTCTATTTTATAAGTTTATAGGCCAGGTTTGTGATATAAGGCAATATTGGTATAATAAAAGTTAACGTTAGTATTGAAGATTTAGCTATTGTTGGAACTATTAAAAGGTATTATTTTTTTGTAAAAGCTTCTTTATACCCAACTAGAAAAATAAGTCTAGACAAAAACTATAAATAGATAATTATAAACAATATGCGATCTATATATATTGTGAAAGCATATAATTAGTTTTTATGGTAATTTCTATAATAAATCTTTTGAGTCAATAAAATTAGTATTACTGGGAGTATTGAGATGGCATTAGTTTTATAGATTATGTCCCAAGAAAAGAGTATACAACTTAACAAGTACAAACAAGTACAAACAAGTACAAACAAGTACAAACAAGTACAAACAAGTACAAACAAGTACAAACAAGTACAAACAAGTACAAACAAGTGCCTGCTAAGGCTATCAGTATGAAAGCTAAACTATATCCATCTGCTCTTTTTTGTTTATAATTTTTATAAATTTGTGGAAACCAGAAAACTATGCTTATATTGAAACCAATATGTTGAGCAATTTTATATATGATTGTTGAATTTGACCCCATTGAGAGCATTGCAACTGCAAAACATATTATAAAAAATAGATTTGCTAATTCAGGGACTTTTCTGGATAGAAAGGTGATCTGCAATTGCTGGATACATACCCCAAGTAGATAAAATATAGCCACAACCGCATATTGCCATTTATATCCGTACCCTATAGTTATAACCATATCACATAAGATAGAAACAAAAATTGCAAATTGAGATAAAACACTTATATTAGATAATCTTTTCCTATGTTTCATATTGTATATGACTTGAGGGATATACTGTATCGAGTATGCAAAAAAACCGGTGTTAAGTATTATTGCGCCGATAAGTTCTTTAGTGATAATACTAACCTCAATCTAAATTAAGTGATTTATTAATATCGTATAAGCTTTTTATTAAATATATTATCTTTATTTTAAATTTTTGTTAAAAAGATATAGATATGCACTGTATCCATCTTTTTTCATATCGGCTTTGGGGATAAATCTAAGAGCTGCTGAATTCATGCAGTATCTTTTACTAGAAGGCTTGGGACCATCATCAAAAATATGTCCTAAATGAGATTTTCCATGTTTGGATAGAACTTCTGTTCTATTCATAAACCAGCTATTATCAACTTTTGTAACTATAAATGATTGATTAATTAATCGGTTTAGTAAAACTAGGCCAACCAGTTCCTGAGTTATATATTTGTTTGTTGAACTAAAAAGAGGTTCACCAGAAACTATATCAACGTATATACCTTGTTTATGGTTATTCCAATATTTATTATTAAATGCTCTTTCAGTACCTCCTTTTTGGGTTACATAGTATTGTAGTTTACTAAGTTTACTAAGTTTACTAAGTTTATTAAGTTTGCTTAGAGCTTCTGGCTTATTATAGCTTTGCCATTTTGAAGTTTCAGAGAATCCAAGTATTGGAACAATTAATATTATAAATGTTAAAAGTTTCTTCATAATAATTATGAATTCTATAATACCCCATGAAATTTTAACAACAATTTTGAGAATTTAGTTCCTAAAGTAGCTAAACTATAAATGAGCAATTTAGGATAAATGTAAATGAGTAATAAGAGAAAAATATATACCGTTGAATTTAAGACTAAAGTTGTCTTGGAAGTATTGAGGAAAGATCAAACAATCACACAGTTATCAGTAAAATATAATATTACGCCCAAAAACATAAATAATTGAAAAACAGCCTTTTTAGAAAATGCTGAGTTGGCAATGGATCCATCCAAATCAGTATCACAATATAAAAAAGACAATGCAAAGCTTCAAACCAAGATAGATCAGTATTCTAAGAAGGTTGGACAACTAACAATTGAGAAGGAATTTCTTGAGGGAAAGCTCGTAAGCTTGGGATTATCTGATAGAAAAGCGATGATTGATCCTAAGCATAAATTATCTGTTGTAAAACAAAGTTTCTTATTAGAAGTTTCTAGAGCTGGTTTATATTACAAGCCTGTGGTTAACGAACATAAAGAAGAAGTAAAAGCAAAGCTTATACAGATACATGAGGAGATTCCCTGCTACGGCTATATAAAAGCTCATAAGCAATTAATAGAAGATGGGTTTAGCATCTGTGAGAACACAGTACAAAAGTATCGTAAAGAGTTAGGCATCAAAGCTATATTGGCGGTGAAAAAACCAAACTTAAACTTATCTGAACCTAACAAAGAGCATGCTATTTATAGTTACAAACTAAAAGGTTTAAGCATATTGAGACCTAATCAAGTTTGGTCTACAGATATTACATATATTAAGACTGATGCTGGCACAGTTTATATGGCAGCTATTATTGATTGGTACTCTAAGGCTGTACTAAGTTGGGAGATATCCAACACTATGGATAGTAGTTTAGTTATGAAAGTTTTAAATGAAGCTCTGTATAAATATGGAGTACCAGAAATATTTAACACTGATCAAGGTAGCCAGTACACATCTAACATTCATATCCAAACATTATTGGATAAAAAAATTACTATATCTATGGATGGTAAAGGTAGAGCAACTGATAACATTTGCATCGAAAGATTTTGGAGAAGTGCTAAATGTGAGAGATTTTATTTAAATCAATATCCTGGCATTGTTGAACTAAGAAACGATGTGGATGATTATATAGATTTTTATAATAATAGAAGATTTCATGAGTCTATCAATTATAAAAAACCTATGGAATTTTATTACGATAACTTATTGGAAAAACGGGCGGCTTAGATGGGAACTAAATAATTGAAAATATTGTTTAATTTATTGGGGTAGTATAGAATATATTTTTAAATATTTGTATTATGTTTAGTATAATATTGGGACATTAGGTGTATATGATGGCTGTAAATATATCTTATAAAATATTTGGTATAGTTTTAATTTTAGTTTTAATTTTAGTTTTATTAACTAGATTTTCTCTTTTTGAAGAAGAGCCATACGATAGATGTCATGATGGTGAATTAATTGTTCATATGAAAAGCACAGATACAAATAAAGAGGTGGGGACAATTACAATAGCACCTTATATCCAAAATGGTAAGCGAGAAGGCATGTTGATAACACCACACTTATATAACTTGCCTAAATCTAGCACACATGGGATACATATCCATGTTAATCCAAGTTGTAAAAATAAAAGGAAATTGGCGGGAGGGCATTGGGATCCTCAGAATACTGGAAAACACTTAGGTCCGTATAATGAGAATGGTCACAAAGGTGATTTACCTGTTCTTGTTGTTAATTCTAATGGCACAGCTACTAAACCTATATTAGCTCATAAATTAGATTCTTTAGAGGAGCTTGTTGGGCACAGCATAATGATTCATGAGGGCCCAGATAATTATTCAGATAAACCTAAGCCTCTCGGTGGAGGTGGTAATAGGATGTGGTGTGGGGTTATTACAGATTAATTATTATGCATTATGAAACAATAATCCGTCTAGGTTTCTTTATAGGAATATTTTTAGTTATAGCTTTATGGGAGCTTTTTGCTCCGATGAGGAAACTGAAAATACCAAAGAAGAAACGTTGGCTTAATAATCTAGTATTAGTAGTATTAAATACTTTAGCAGTTAAATTTATTTTTCCTACTACAGCTGTTGGAATTGCATTACTTTGTGGCCACTATAGCTTAGGAATACTTAATATATTACAGATACCTTTATGGTTTAAGGTTGTCATAGCTTTTTTAGTCTTAGACTTTGCTATTTATACTCAACATGTGTTGTTTCATTATCTACCTTTATTATGGAGGTTTCATAAAGTTCATCATATTGATTTAGATTATGATGTTACTACAGGTTTACGTTTTCATCCTATTGAAATAGTTTTATCGATGTTAATCAAGTTTGCAGTAATCTGCTTCATAGGAGCACCCGTGTTAGCTGTAGTTATTTTTGAGGTTACCCTAAATGGGTTAGCTTTGTTTAATCATGGTAATATTAGAATTTTTAAAAAGCTAGATAAGTTTTTAAGAGTTTTTATTGTTACTCCTGATGTTCATAGGATTCATCATTCAACAGTTCCTTCTGAAACTAATTCTAACTTTGGTTTTAATTTAATTTTTTGGGACAAATTGCTTGGAACATATAAAAAGCAGCCTAAAAAAGGTCATATATCAATGGATATAGGTTTAGATGAATATAAAAATTCAAAGACTCAAAAACATGCTTAAAGTTCCCTTTCTTAGATAGTTTTGTATTTATGCTTGTGCTTGAATTGTTGATTAATTTAATTGATAATAATAACTAATCCAATTAGATACAGAGATGTTGTTAATGTCAGATATAAATGAATTAGGTAAAGTTTATGAGCGTCCTTGGGGAACTTATCAAACAATTAATTTTACAGAAAAAAGTCAAACTAAAATTATCACGGTAAAATCTAAAGGACATCTTTCTTTGCAAAAGCATTTTAAAAGAGCTGAACACTGGGTTGTTGTAACAGGTAAACCGACGATAACAGTTGATGAGAGTGTTAAAGAATATTGTGTTGGTGAACATATTTTCATCCCTAAAGAATCTGTGCATAGGCTAGAAAACTTTACAGATAGTGATATTCAGATTATTGAAGTTCAAGTTGGAAATTATCTTGGTGAAGATGATATAGTACGTTTAGAAGATATCTATAAGCGTGACTAACACCAATCCCAATACAAATTCATACTTTCTATCATTGCATTTTACACCTTCTTTAGCCTTTTAATATTTGCCAATAGCTTTTGCTATTACCGGCATATCAAAAGATTAAATTAGGTACAAACTCTCTTTGAGATAAATATACTAATTTGTATTGGGACTGGCATAACTTCTAAAAAAATACTAAAAAAAATATTTATTCTGTACCCCTATCATTTAAAATAGTTATTGTATTCATATTTTATTAAATAACTGGAGTATTTCAATGACTATAAAATCAAAAGCAGCTGTTGCTTATAAAGCTGGACAACCATTAACTGTTGAAATGGTTAATGTTTCTTTACCCAAAGATAATGAAGTTTTAGTTGAGGTTAAAGCAACAGGTATTTGTCATACAGATGCATTTACTTTGTCAGGTGCGGATCCTGAAGGGCTATTTCCTGCAATATTAGGCCATGAAGGTGCTGGTGTAGTAGTAGAAGTTGGTAAAAATGTTACATCTGTAAAGCCGGGAGATCATGTGATTGCTCTTTACACTCCGGAATGTAGAGAGTGTGAGTATTGCTTAAATCCAAAAACCAATCTGTGCCAAGCAATTAGAGAGACTCAAGGTAAAGGTTTGATGCCAGATGGTAGTTCTAGATTTACTACACAAGATGGTAGAGAAATATTTCATTATATGGGATGTTCAACATTTTCAAATTATACAGTCTTACCAGAAATAGCAGTAGCTAAAATTCGTAAAGATGCACCTTTAGACAAGGTTTGCTATATAGGCTGTGGTGCAACTACAGGGGTTGGAGCTGTAGTTAAGACTGCAAATGCTGAGGCAGGAGCTAGTGTGGTTGTATTTGGCTTAGGTGGAATTGGTCTAAATGTAATACAAGGTGCTAAACTTGTCGGGGCTGGTCAGATAGTAGGTGTTGATATTGATAACAATAAAAAAGAATTAGCAGAAAAATATGGTATGACAAATTTTGTTAATCCAAATGAAATTGATGAAGATCTTGTCCAGCATTTAATTCGCTTAACTGGTGGGGGTGCTGATTATAGTTTTGAATGTATTGGTAATACAAAACTTATGCGCCAGGCTTTAGAATGTGCCCATAAAGGTTGGGGGCAAAGTATAGTAATAGGTGTTGCTGGAGCTGGTCAAGAAATTAGTACAAGACCATTTCAGCTTGTGACAGGTCGTACTTGGAAAGGTTCGGCTTTTGGAGGAATGCGTGGCAGAACTGATGTACCAATGATAGTTGATTGGTATATGGATGGTCGTATCGATATAGATAATCTTATTACTTCGAATATAAAGATTGAAGATATTAATAAAGGTTTTGCCGATATGCATAAGAATATTAGGACAGTTGTCAGCTTTTAAGGTTCATAACTTGTACGGAAGGGGCAAAGTATGTGTAAAGTTAGTAAATTTTATAAATTAATGTTTTTAGTATTATTAACACTTGTGTTAATAATACTGGTTGATAATTATGACTATTTTTATGGAGATGTTACTGTTGCTAAGCATATCCAAGCTATTTTTTCTGGAGATATCGCCTGGGCTAATATTCTTTCGAATTTAGCTGAGTTTCCTTATAATATAGTTTTGTTAATTATAGCCATGGCTATAGCTTTTTATATTAAAGGCTATAGAGCGGCATTTTTAGCTGTTATTAGTTTCATAGGTTTATCCTTAATTGATAAAGTAATTAAAGTTTTTGTCTTTCAAGCAAGACCTTCGGCTGATTTGATTTCCGTCAGACACAAGTCTACCACATCAGGATTTCCATCAACTTCAGCAATTATTTATGTAGCAATATTTGGTTTTTTGTTGTTACTTAGTGCTAGGTTTATAAAGAATCATTATTTAATAAAGTTATTTTCTTTATTAGTTTTATACCTCTAATAGCAATATTTATCGATAGAGTTGTATTAGGGGCACATTGGCCAAGTGATTTAATTATAACGTATATGGTAGGAGTAGTATGGATTATGTTTTTAATATCCTTTATAAAAAGAACACAAAACTAAGTTATTTGTTATTATATGCTTTAATTGCTTTTTCAAATAGTTCTAAGGCTCTTTTAAGTAATTTTTCTTCTAGGATATATGCTATTCTTACTTCATCTTTACCAAGTTCTTTTGTTGCGTAGAAATCAGTTGCTGGAGATATCATAACTGTTTCCTTATTATCTTCAAAATCAGTTAATAACCAAAGAGCAAATTTTTCAGCATCATCAATAGGCAGTTTAGCAATTACATAAAAAGCACCTGTTGGTTTTTCACAAATTACATTTTCCATTTTAGAAAGAGCTGCAAAAGTGACATCTCTTCTTTTCTGGTATTCTTTATTTACTTCTTTTAGATAATCTTCAGAAACTTCATAAAGTGCTGCAGAACCAATTTGCTCAAGAGTTGGTGCGCATAACCTTGTTTGGCAAAGTTTTGTTACCTGAGCAATAAAGTCTTTATTCTTTGAGCAAAGAGAGCCAATTCTAGCACCACAAGCACTATAACGCTTAGAAACTGAATCAACTATGATAACTCTATTTTCAACACTTTTTATATTGCCAAAAGAAGTACAAGTAAGTCCATCATAGGTAAATTCACGATATACTTCATCACTAATGATAAATAGATCTTTCTCTTTAGCAACTTCAGCTAAAACCTCAAGCTCTTCTTTAGTATAAACAACACCAGTAGGATTTCCTGGGTTAGAAATCATAATCGCACGAGTTCTATCAGTAACACATGTTAAGATTTCTTCTTTTGATGGTAGATGGAAGCCTTCTTCAGCTTTTGTTGTAATAGGCTTAATAGCTACATCAACGGCTGTGGTAAAACCATTATAATTTGTATAAAAGGGTTCTGGTACAAGTATTTCATCACCTGCATTACAAGTTGCAATTGCTGCAAATATAAGTGCTTCTGAACCACCATTTGTGATTAGGATTTCATTTTCTGTAAAATCCATATCAAATCTTTTGTAGTATTTTGATATAGCTTTGATCAGACTAGGTTCACCACTTGCTATCGAGTAAGCAATAGTTTCTTCATCATAATCTCTAATAGCATCCATAAACTCATGAGGAGTCTTAATATCTGGCTGACCAATGTTTAGGTGATAAACTTTTCTACCTTCTTTTTCAGCTTGCGTTGCATACGGTACTAACTTACGTACGGGAGAGGCTTGCATTGCCTGTACTCTTTTTGATAACTGCATTTTTGTTGATCCTATATTTTGGGTTTCACATTTGAATTATAATATGTTTTTATCTGATAAAGAAAGGCTAATAGATTATATTTATTGACAAAACTTGTATAAAGCTAAACTAAGATATATATTAAATACGTCCAATAAAAAAATAACTGACTATTTATGTTATTACATTTATCTATAAAAAATTTTGCGATTATAAGATCTACAGAGATTGATTTTAAAAGTGGTATGACAGTCTTAACTGGTGAAACTGGAGCAGGTAAATCCATATTACTTGATGCTTTAAGTTTTGTACTTGGAGCAAGATTAGAAAAGACATTTATACATGATGATCAGGTTACAGAAGTATCAGCTACTTTTTGTATAAAAGATAATCAAAAAGCAAAAAGTCTTTTAGATGAGCTTTTTATCGATTACGAAAATAATGAATGTATTTTTAGACGTGTTGTTAATAAATCTAAACAGAGTCGCTTATTTATAAATGGTAGTGTAGTTAAAGCAGTAGATGTTAAAAAAGTATCAGATAAGCTAATAAATATATATAGTCAGAATTCACATCAAGATTTATTGGATCCAAAATCTCAATTAAGTTTATTAGATAGCTTTGCAAATAATGATCAACTGTTAGGTTATGTTTCTGAAACTTTTTATCAATTACAAAAGATAAATAGCGAAATAAAAGATTTACAAGAGTACGTAAATAATCAAAATAGCCAAAGAGAGCTTTTGGAGTATAAATTAGAAGAGCTTGTGTCTTTAGGTCTAGGAGAGAATGAATTTGAAGAATTATCTCAAAAGCAAAAAAATCTCTCTAGTGTTGATGATATTAGCTATAGCTTAAATCTTATCATTAATTTAATGTATGATGATGAAATAAATATTACGGCAATGTTAACAGAACTTGAAAAAGAAACGTTAAAGCTAGAAGAAGCTAATTTTAGTGATCTACAAGAACTAATATCTCAAATAAAAGTATATGCTCAAGAGGCTTACCAAGAAGCGCAGAATAAGCTATATTCACTAGAGCAAGATCCAGAAGAATTAGCAAAAATAGAGCAAAGGATGAGCCAGATATATGATCTTGCACGTAAGCATAAGGTTGAGCCTAATTATTTATATCAATATATTCAAGAACTACAAACTGAGTTAGAAAGTTTTACTTATGATAGTGCTAAACTAAAAGAGCTAGAAAAGCAAAAACAAAATCTAGAACAAGAGTATAATGATTGTGCAGATAAACTTAGTAAGGTGAGAAATAAAGCAGCACAGGAGTTCTCAAAGCAAGTAGAGAGAAATATTCGTTTATTAAATATTCCTAAAGGTAGTTTCGTCGCTCAAGTTGTAAAAACTGAATCAAATACATCAAAAGGAATTGATGAGTGTCAGTTTATGATTAATTTTAATTTAGGAGAACAACTTGCACCTGTGAAAAAAGTGGCCTCAGGAGGTGAGCTAAGTAGAATAGGGTTATCAATACAAGCTGTTTCTGCTGAGAAAAAATCATATCCAACCTTGGTGTTTGATGAGGTTGATGTTGGCATATCTGGTGCAACTGCTGAGATAGTTGGTAAGCTTTTGAGGAGGTTATCTGAAAAATTACAAGTACTTTGTATTACACATCAACCACAAGTTGCTGCTCAAGGTCAAACACACCTACATGTGAGTAAAAAATATCTTAAAGATACTACAGAATCAAAAATTATAGAGCTTACACATGATCAGCGTATTACAGAAATAGCTAAGATAGTAGGCGGAGTAGATGTTTCAGAGAATGCTCTTAAGCATGCTAGAGAACTTCTTTTAGGGTAATTCTAGATTATAACTTGTTTATAAAAATGATTCTTATTATTATATTCAAACTACTGAACAGTTAGCAGGAGCTTGGGTTGAATTAACTCCGTTTATGTTACAAGTCCAGGTAATTGTGCCACTTGATACTAGTGGAGTAAGCCTAAGTTCAGAGCCACTAACAATAGAACTTGTGTCTAAATCTATTCTGCCGTTGGTAACACCATCGTTAACTGCTGCTCCAAATGGAAGATTTGGGATATCACTGGATATGTAGTCAGTGTTGCCTGCGTTATTTGTGATATAATCATTAGCATTTGTTTTAGCTCCTCCTAGTTTTGTCAGCTGAGCTCCTAATTTAGCACGAGTAGTATAATTAGAATACATGGGGATAGCTACTGCTGCTAAGATAGCAATAATAGCAATTACAACCATTAACTCAACTAGTGAGAAACCTCATTTAGTTTTTAGTTTTTTCATGATTATTCCTTATATAGTATTTAAATAAGCTTGAAGAGAGTTTTAAACTAATGCGAAAAAACCTTCAAGTATAATCAATTATAAGTATAAAAGTTTTTTATTCAAGAGAAAAAAAATTATAGATTTAGGGTAAACAACAGTTCAATAGATAAAGAAATTCACTAGAAATAGAAGAAAGATATAAAGTTATAGAACAATAATAATTCTAAAGGATATTAAGATACTGTACAGTTGCCTGGTGCTTGAGATGTGCTTACTCCAGATATATTACAAGCCCAAGTAATTGCACCTGATCCAACTGTTGGGGTTAGAGTCATGCTAGCTCCAGAAACAACATTAGAAACATTACTATCAGTAATAACTCCATCCGCCACACTTACTCCAGCTGGGGTATTCGCTGCATCACCAGACACACCTGTAACAGAACCATTGTTGTTTGCAATATCTTTAGCAACGTCAGATTTTACACCACCAAGTTGAGCCATTTCTGCACCAAGATTCGCACGAGTAGTATGGTTAGAATACATTGGGATAGCTACTGCTGCTAAGATAGCAATAATAGCAATCACTACCATTAATTCAACTAGTGAGAAACCCTTTTGAGCTTTTGTTTTTAAATTTTTCATGATTATATTTCCTTATAGGTTTTTACATTTCTCCGAGATTTGGTGAATAAATTCCCTAGATCTCAGATAGTTCTAATTATAAAGGTAAAAAAATCTCAATCAAGTTTTTTTGAAAAAAATTAACCTTATTAAATTAATGGGATTTAGGGTTTTATTTCTTAATGTAATATTAAAATGTCTGCTATACTTGTCTTATAACATAAAATTATGTACGAAAAGTAATGAAAGAAATTATCAAAAACAATTTTGACCAGCTAAAGGAATTTTTAAAAAAACCTAAAGTTCTAGATGAAAAAATCCCTAAATACTTACAGTTGAAGTACACTTTTATACCTATAATACTGGTTGTTATATTTACTTTTTATAACATCGATACTCCAGTTGAAGATTATATCAAACATTCATTACCGCATATTGTTGATACTATTTTTAAGGATATCACAAATGTAGGTAAAGCAGAATATATTTTAATAATCTGTATTGTTATTGTCCTTGTAAGATTAGTTTGTAACCCTAAAAAACTTTCTGAGAAAATGGAGATTTTCTTTAATAAGCTTGTAGCTTATTCTGGATTTATGATTGCAACAGTTGCAATTAGCGGTATTGTTGGACAAATATTGAAAATGATTATAGGAAGAGCGCGCCCTAAATTCTTTTTACAATATGGGTCTCACTACTTTGAGCACTTTCATGCTCCAGGGTATAATTTTGCAAGTATGCCTTCTGGACATTCAATAACAGTGGCAGCGATGTTTTTAGCATTCTTGTATATGTTTCAAAAATTAAAATACATGTGGTACGTACTTATAGTAATATTTGCTGGTAGTAGAGTTATTATTGGTTCTCATTATCCGAGTGATGTTATATTTGGAGTGGCTATAGGATTGTATAGTACAACTTATTTATATTATTGGATGAAAAATAGAAAAATGTTGTAAAATTAAATCAAAATTTATTGTATCTTTAGTTTAAAAAATAGTTTTAAAAAAATCTCAAAAGTTTACACAAATTTGTTATTATTATAGGTATAGATATTAATTTATGTCCTAAACAAATTAACTATGATTTTAATCGATGGAAAAGCTCTTTCTCTGAGTCTAAAAGAGAGATTATCACAACAAGTCAAAGAATATAAAAATGATACTGGAATAACTCCAAAACTTGTGGCTATAATAGTTGGAGATGATCCTGCTAGTAAGACTTATGTTGCATCTAAAGAGAAAGCTTGTGCAAAAGTTGGTATTGATTCTGATGTGATTACTTTACCTGAGACAACTACAGAGCAGGAGTTATTAACATTAATTGATGAATTAAATAATGATAATAATGTCAATGCGATTCTGGTACAGCTTCCTTTACCCATACATATTGATAAACAAAAAATTATATATAATATTAGGCCTGAGAAAGATGTAGATGGCTTTCACCCTACTAATGTAGGTAGACTTCAGTTAAGAGATAAGAAGTGTCTTGAATCGTGTACTCCCAAGGGAATTATGACGATATTAAGAGAGTATGATATAAAAACTGAAGGTGCCTATGCTGTAGTTGTTGGAGCCAGTAATATTGTCGGTAAACCAGTTTCACAGTTGCTGTTAAATGCTAAAGCAACTGTAACAACTTGTCATAGATTTACTAAAGACCTTAAATCTCACACAACCAAAGCAGATATATTGATTGTTGCAGTAGGTAAACATAATTTTCTTACTGAGGATATGGTTAAGCCAGGAGCTGTAGTAATTGATGTTGGTATAAACCATATTAATGGAAAAATACGTGGAGATGTTGATTTTGATGCGGTGAAAAATAAAGTTTCTGCTATTACTCCTGTGCCAGGAGGGGTTGGACCTATGACAATCACAGAGCTCTTGTATAATGCATTTCAATGCTGTAAAGAACAGAATGAAGGTATTGATATGGAAGTATAATTTCTTAAATTTAGTGGAGCCATCCTAAACTAGTCACTGAGCGGAGTCGAAGTGTAATTAAGGATCTCTAGGATTTTGCTTATAAATATTTTGGATTAAAATCTGGAATATGAATAGGCGTTTTGAATTGATTAAAAAGGAAATTAAAATGGCAAGCTTAAAATATGAAGATGCTGGGGTAAATATTGAAGCAGGGAATCAAGCTGTAGAAAGAATGAAAGATCATGTGAAAAAAACTTTCACAAAAGATGTTTTAACAGGCTTGGGGAGTTTTGGTTCACTATATTCACTAAAAAATATCATTAATAATTATAATGATCCTGTTTTAGTTCAGTCTATCGATGGAGTTGGAACTAAAACAAAAATTGCAGTGATGTGTGGCAAATTTGAGAATCTTGGTTATGACCTTTTTTCAGCTGCTACTAATGATATCGTTGTGATGGGGGCTAGGCCAGTTACATTTTTAGATTATGTTGCCCATGATAAATTAGATCCTGAAGTTATGGAAGAACTTGTTAAAGGTATGTCAAAAGCCTGTGCAGAATGTGGAGTATCTTTAGTAGGTGGTGAGACTGCTGAAATGCCCGGAGTATATCAAGCTGGAGAAATTGATATGGTAGGTGTTATTACAGGTGTTGTAGATAGGAATAAAGTGATAAACGGTGAAAATATTAAAGCAGGTGATGTCGTTTTTGGACTAAGTTCGTCCGGGCTTCATACAAATGGTTATTCTTTTGCTCGTAAGCTATTTTTTGATGTTGCTGGTAATAAGAATACAGACACATATCCAGAGTTAGAAGGTAAAGCAATTAGTGATGTTTTACTTGAACCACATATTAATTATACAAATATTGTTCATGACTTTTTGGATAATGGTGTAGATATTAAGGGTATGGCACATATTACAGGTGGTGGATTTATTGAAAATATTCCACGCACACTACCAAAAGGTTTAGGTGCTGAAATAGTTAAAAATAGTTTTGAGACTCCTGCTGTTTTCGAAGTGATGCAGAGAATAGGTAAAATTAGTGAGTTTGAAATGTATAGATCATTTAATATGGGTATTGGTATGACTATCATTGCTAATCAAGATCAATATGGAAAAATGCAACAGCTCGCTAAAAAACATACTAACACTAAATTACACCAAATAGGTAAAATTACAAATTTAGGTAAGGTGGAAATCATTTAATGATTGATAAACAAATCATCGCAAATAATATTAAAAATGTTTTAAAATCGACAAATCTTGATATCAAAGATAAGTATGTTGGTAAAGTTAGAGACATGTATTTTTTTAATGATAAAAGTATTTTGATATCTACAGATAGACAATCTGCTTTTGATAGATCTTTAGGATTTATTCCTTTTAAAGGGCAAATATTGGCTCAATCATCTATTTGGTGGTTTAAAGAGACGGCACATATTGTCAAAAATCATTTTATAGATTCACCTGACCTAAATGTTGTAATTGCAAGAAAAGCAAAAGTGCTACCTATTGAATTTGTTGTTAGAGGTTATATAACTGGCTCAACCTCTACTTCTTTGTGGACTCATTATGAGAATGGTAGTCGAGACTACTGTGGTAATATCTTACCAAAAGGGTTAGAAAAAAATCAAAAACTTCAACAAAACATTTTAACTCCAACAACAAAAGAGCATGACCATGATTGTCCAATATCTGCTGATGATATCGTTAAAGAAGGCTGGTTAACTCAGAAACAGTGGGATTTTGCCTCACAAAAGGCGCTAGAACTTTTTGAATTTGGACAAAAAAAAGCATTAGAACATGGACTAATATTGGCCGATACTAAGTATGAGTTTGGTATTGATGAGAAAACTGGTGAAATTATTTTGATCGATGAAATACACACTCCAGATAGCTCAAGATTTTGGCTAGAGAGTAGTTATGCTGATAGAGTTAAAAAAGGGTTGGAGCCTGAGAATATTGATAAAGAATTTTTTAGACTTTGGTTTGCTAAAAATTGTGATCCGTACAATGATGAGGTTTTGCCTGGAGCTCCAGAAAATTTAGTTGTAGAGTTATCACAAAAATATATAACTCTTTTTGAGATGATAACAGGACAGGAATTTGAACTACCAAAAGATTTGAGTAGTATAAATCAGCGTATTGCTAGAAATGTTACAAATTATTTAAATACGGAGAAACAAATGAATATCCTTCTAGTTGGTTCAGGTAGTAGAGAGCATGCTATTGCTGAAGCTATTAAGAAGAGCTCTACTGAAACTAGGCTTTTTTGTATTAGTGGGGCTGTAAATCCTGGAATTGATAAAATAACACAAGGTTATAGTATTATTAACATTTGCGATTGTGATGCTGTTTTAGAATATGCAAAATCTCAAAATATAAACATAGTTATAATTGGCCCAGAAGCCCCATTAGAAGCTGGCTTAGCTGATGTTCTAAAAGCACAGGGTATAGGCGTAGTTGGACCAACTAAGAAGCTAGCCCAGCTAGAGACTTCAAAAAGTTTTACTAGAGATTTAATTCGTGATTATAAAATTTACGCGAACCCATTTTTTAAAAGGTTTAACTCAATGGATGGTGTTGAGGAGACTCTAAAGAAATATGAAAAGCAATTTGTAATTAAAGCGGATGGTCTTTGCGGCGGTAAAGGTGTACTTGTATGGGGAGATCATCTGCGCAGCATGTCTGAGGCTATTAAACATTGTCAATCATTGGTAGATACCAGGCAAGAATTCGTGATTGAAGAGAAGCTAGTTGGACAAGAGTTTTCTCTAATATCATTTACTGATGGCAAAAATTTCATCCATATGCCAGCGGTGCAAGATCACAAACGAGCTCATGAGGGCGACAAAGGTCCAAATACTGGTGGTATGGGAACATACTCTGATGCAAATCATAGTTTACCGTTTCTATCTGATAAAGATATTCAAAAAGCTAAAGATATTAATGAAAAGGTTGTATGCGCACTAGCAGAAAAATTTGGTGAGCCGTATCAAGGTATTCTCTATGGTGGTTTTATGGCTACTAGGAGTGATACTAAGGTTATTGAATATAATGCTCGCTTTGGTGATCCTGAAGCTATGAATTTATTGACTCTATTAGAAACAGATTTTGTTGAAATTATTGAAGCTATAACACAAGGAACACTTGATAAAGTACAATCAAGCTTTAAAAAACAAGCAAGTGTATGTAAATACTTGGTGCCTTTGGGGTATCCAAACCAATCAGTAAAGAATTTTGAGATTGATATTTCACAATGCCCTGATGATGTTGAACTTTTTCTTGGAGCTGTTGATTATAAGAGTGGTAAGTTGATTGGTACAGGGTCAAGAGCAATAGCAGTACTTGGTTTGGGAGATACTATTTTAGAAGCTGAAAAAAAGGCAGAAAATGCTGTAAAAAATATTTATGGTAAATTATATCATCGCCCAGATATTGGTACAAAAGAGCTTATTAATAAGCGAATAAGGCATATGAATTTATTACGTGGTAATAAGTATCAGGAACTATAAGTGGTGACTAAGTTAAAACTTGCAATACTAGGTTCAACTCGTGGCACTAATATGCAAGCTATAATTGATGCTATAGCTGCTAAAGAAGTAGATGCAAATGTAGAAATAGTTATTTCAAATAAGAGAACTGCATATATTTTGGAAAGAGCTAAAAATTATAATATCCCAAATAAATTTATAGGAGCTAAAGGGCTATGTCGAGAGGAGTATGATAGAACTCTTGCCGATGAAATACAAAAATATAACCCAGACTTAATCTTATTAATTGGTTTTATGCGTATTTTAAGTCCTTTTTTTATAAATAGCTTTAAAGATAAGGTTCTAAATATTCATCCATCACTTTTACCAAAACATGCTGGGTTAATGGATCTAGATGTTCATCAATCTGTGATTAATGCTGGCGATTATGTTTCAGGTTGTACTATACACCATGTGACAGAAGATGTTGATGGAGGAGGTATTGTTTTACAACTTAAGTGTGACGTTAATAAGAGTGACACGGCTAAAACCTTAAAGGCTAAGGTACAGACTTTGGAAAGTAAAGCTTGGGTTGAAGTTATCAAAAGCTGGAGATAAAAAATGAGTATAGATGTTGGTGTAATAATGGGCTCTAAATCTGACTGGAGCACAATGAAAGAATGTTGTGATATTTTAGATAGTTTGGGTGTTAACTATGAGTGTGAAGTAGTATCTGCACATAGAACTCCAGATAAAATGTTTAGCTATGCTGAAACTGCTAAAAAAAGAGGCCTTAAAGTTATAATAGCTGGGGCTGGTGGAGCTGCACATTTGCCTGGTATGGTTGCTGCAAAAACAGATCTTCCAGTTTTAGGTGTGCCAGTTAAATCTAGTACATTAAGTGGCAAAGATAGTCTGTTATCTATAGTGCAAATGCCTGCAGGTATTCCAGTTGCTACTTTTGCAATTGGTGTAGCAGGCAGTAAAAATGCAGCACTATTTGCAGCTAGTATTTTGCAACATACAAACCCTGATATAGGTCAAGCTTTAGAGAAATTTAGAGCCGATCAAACTCAAACTGTTTTAGATAATGCTGATCCAAGAGTAAAATAAAATATAGGGTAGTTATGAAAATAGGTATTATAGGAGCTGGGCAACTTGCTAGAATGTTAAGTATCGCAGGTACACCTCTTGGGCTAGAGTTTCACTGTTTAGGTAAACTTGGGGATTGTGCAGAGAACGTTGTAAAAAGTGTTATAGATATTGATTTAGATAAAGTTAATGATGTTGTAAACTGGGCTAAGCAGTTCGATGTAATAACCTTCGAAAATGAGAATATATCTCATGAACTTATTAAGGCAATAGATCATGAGGTAAGTGTATATCCATCTGCTAAAGCTATAGTAATTTCACAAGATCGTTTACTTGAAAAATCTTTTATGCGAGATCATGGCATTGAGACAGCAAATTTTGTCAATATTGATGATTTGGATAAACTTGAAAATGCGGTGAAACAGTATGGATTACCAGCTATAGTTAAAACACGTAGATTTGGCTATGATGGTAAAGGCCAGTTTGTGATCAAGTCTCAAAATGATGTTACTAAGGCTTGGGGTATTTTTAAAGATGCTCCCGATGGTCTTATCTATGAAGCTTTTGTTAAATTTGATTATGAAGTTTCTCAAATATGTACAGCTGATATTAAAGGTAATATTGCATTTTATCCATTAGCTAAAAATACTCATAAGCAGGGTGTTATAGTTGAATCAGAAGCACCTTTTGAAAATGAGGCTCTAGAAGTCAAAGCTCAGCAAATAGCAAAAATTTTAGTCAAAGAATTTGGCTATGTTGGAACTCTTGCAATAGAGTTTTTTGTTAAAGGTAATGAATTGATTGTAAATGAAATAGCTCCTAGAGTGCATAATAGTGGCCATTGGAGTATAGATGGTGCAATTACATCACAATTTGAAAATCATGTAAGAGCTATAGTTGGATTGATTTTAGGCGATACTTCAAGCAGAAAAACAGTGATGCTAAATTGTATAGGCGGTATGCCTTCAACAAAAGATTTATCTGCTTTAGATAGGGTTAAAATTCATAATTACAATAAAGAGTCTAGAAAAGGGCGTAAGGTTGGTCATTTAAACCTTAATCTTAATGATGAAACTGATGAGTATCAACTTTTGCAGGCTAAGAAATTGATTGCTCTTTCTGAGAAGCTTTAATTAAAACTTAGCTCTAACAGTTATCAAGATATAAAATTTGTTTTCTTACAATGTATTTCCAGAAGCCAATTGAAAGTGTATTCTTTAATAATCACAAAAAAGTTAAGTATGAGTATGGATAATAAAGTTTTACTAGTACTGGATCAAGTAGAGGTATTGGAGCTGCTACAGCAATTCAAGCAGCAAGAGAAGGGTTATTCTGTTTGTATTAATTATCTGAGTGATGAGCTCGCAGCTTTTAAAGTTAGGGATGAGATTTTAAGAATAGGGGCTAAATGTATTGCTATACAAGCTGAGGTTTCTGATGAAAGTGAGGTTTTTAAATTATTTAAAAAAAATGATAATGAAATAGGGGTAATCACTCATTTAGTCAATAATGTCGGTATTTTAAAAACTAAAATTCCTCTAATAGAAATGAGTGGTGAGCGTATTAAAACTGTTATTAATACAAATATTATGAGATATTTTTACTGTTGTAAAGAAGCAATAGTTAGGATCTCTAAAGCTAAAGGCGGTCAAGGTGGCGCTATAGTTAATGTCTCATCTGGGACCTCTAGAAAAGGGGCACCATTTGAGTATGTTGATTATGCTGCTTCTAAAGGTGCTATAGATACATTAACGACTGGTCTTGCAAAAAAAGTTGCTGCTGATAGCATTCGTGTAAATTGTGTAAGGCCTGGTTTTATATACACTGATATACATGCTGATGGTGGTGAGCCAAATAGAGTTGATAGAATTGCAAAAAGTCTACCAATGAACCGTGGCGGTAAACCTGAAGAGGTTGCTGAAGCAATTATGTGGCTGTTAAGCGATAAGGCATCTTTTGTTACAGGCAGTTTTACGGATCTTTGCAGTGGTTTATAAGTTATTTCACATTACTACAAAAGCATCTCTTATCCAGTTAATATCGTTATCATTTATTGCGATTAGATCAAAGCGACATTCATAATTTTCATAAACAGGATTTTGTTGTAAGAAAATGTTTGCTGTTTTTATAAGTTTTTGCTGTTTACTGTAAGTAAGCATTTCTTCAGCTTTAGCAAATTTAGTTTTGCTCACTTTTTATTTTATAAGCTTATATTGTCTTGTTAAAATAGTACCATTGTTTGTGTTTAACTAAAAATCTATATATTAATAAGCTTTGATATTTAGGATGTTTTTGGAGTGTTCTATATGTTAGAAAAGTTAAAGTTTAATATTATTCAAGCTCCTATGGCTGGAGGGATTGTTACTCCTGAGATGGTATCAGTGGTAAGTAATAGTGGTATGTTAGGTATGATTTCTAGTGGATATTTAAGTATTCAGCAGCTAGAAGAGTTTATATTAGAGGTAAAGAAATCTTTAAAGATAGGATCAGTTTTTGGAATAAATCTATTTATTGAGCCGTTTGTTAATCAATCAAAGTCATATGACAAAAATCATAATATAGTTAGAGCAGAAGAGCATTTACAAAAAAATAAAGTAATAGATTTATAATGTCCCCAGAAAAAGCTACTGATTTTAGAAAGATTTTTATTCCTAGATGTTAAACTTAACTAGATAAATTAGGAAATAGATAAATGAGTAAAAAAAGAGTAACGTATACAGCTGATTTTAAAGCTAAAGTAATTATAGAATTGCTAGAAGGCGATATGACAGTTAATGAGATAGCAAGTAAGTATGATTTACTTCCTAAAAACGTGCACAATTGGAAGCAGTAATTTTTATCTAATGCTTGCTTAGCATTTGATAAAAGCTCTGTTGTTAAGGAGTATAAGCAGGAAATAGATGAGCTTAGAAAAGATAAAGATGCAACAAGTAAAAAACTAGTCGAGGTAATAGTAGAGAGGGATTTTTTAATGGGAAAGCTAAAAAGCTTGGTATCATCAAATGATAGAGTAAACTCTGTAGATACTAAGCTAGAATTATCTTTAAATAATCAGCTTAAACTATTATCTGTATCTAAGAGTGTGTACTATTATACACCAATATCAAAATTTAGTAGTAATGATGATATTAGACTATTAAATGCAATAGATTTGATACATACTAAACATCCATATTATGGTACGAGAAGGCTAGTAAAGTTGCTAAATAGATTAGGATTTCTAGTTGGAAGGAAGCTAATCAAAAGTGCTATGTAATTCATGGGTATTAAGGCATTGTATCCTAAAAAAAAGACAACTGTCATTAATAAGCAACACAAGAAATATCCATACTTACTTAATGTATTTAAAAATGAGACGAATCAGGTTGTTATAGATAAAGCTAATAAGGTATGGAGTGCTGATATCACGTATATTAGACTAGAATGTGGGTATGCATATTTAGCAGCCATAATAGATTGGCATAGCAAGAAAACACTAGCTTGGAAGATTTCTAATACTATGGATACACATCTAACAACTAGTGTGTTAAAAGAAGCGTTATTTAAATATGGTAAACCTGATATCTTGAACTCTGATCAAGGAACTCAATATACAGCAAAAGAGCATATTAAAATATTATCTGATAATAAAATAAATATATCTATGGATGCTAAAGGAAGATCTATAGATAATATTGCAATTGAGAGATTTTGGAGAACACTGAAATATGAAAATGTTTATCCGGCATCATATATAACTATGAAAGAGGCTAAAGTAGGTATCAAAGAATATATTGATATTTACAACAATGAAAGACTACATTCTAGTATTGGATATATGACTCATGATGAAGTATATTCTGGTATTTTAGATGCTGCATAAAAGCAAGGAATAAAAATATTTTATAAAGTGATATTGAATAACAGGGACAGTTTAATTTAAGCTTTAAAGTTCCTGAATCAATACCTGAAGAAGAATATGTTCAATGTATAATAGCAAATTCTGTACCTATAGTAAGTACAACATTTTGTTTATTATCCATGGAGTCTATACTAACACTTCAAAAACCATAATATAGAAGTTATTGCCACAGTCACGAGCATCAAGGAGGCTGAGCTAGCTGTTAATAAAGGTATAAGATCTTTGATATTTCAAGGTAATGAAGCTGGAGGCCATCAAGCTTAATTTATAGCAAATAGAGTAAATAAACTATCTACACGTGATTTGATAGTCCAAGCTAAATCTAAGTTTGATAATAACGTTAGAATTATCGCTTCAGGAGGTATATCAATTGAAAATATGAAAGAATATTTTGCTCTAGGCAGTAACTATGTGCAGATGGGAAGTATTTTTATGATGAGTAATTTAAGTGGACTTTATGAGAAAGCAAAAAGATATATTATTGATAATTTTGATAAAAATTATATTTCTAAAAATACAACAGGCAGATTTGCTAGAGGAGTTATTGGGGATTTTTATAAAGGCCAATATCATCATTATGATTTTCCTATACAGCATTATCATACATCTAATTTAAGAAGATTAGCTAAGCAAAATAATAATTTTAACTATAATTCTCTATGGGTTGGTTCGAATAAAGATAATCTAAGATGCTATAAGTTAGAAGATTTAATTAAAGAGTGTATAGTTCGATTAACATCATAAAAATAAAAGGAATTTATAGTTTATTTAATTCCACTATGTCTAAGTAGAGCTTCTTCATTAGGTTTACGACCCATAAATGCGACAAAGTTATCCATAGCATCACGTGATGAGCCTTTTGAAATAATATTTTCAAGTAAATCTTGACCAACCTTATCACTAAGTATTCCTTCTTGTTCAAAACGAGAGAAAACGTCTGATGATAGTATTTCTGCCCATTTATAACTATAGTATCCAGCAGCATACCCTCCAGAAAAAATATGAGAGAAACTATTCTGGAATTTATTATAACTAGGAGTTTTTATCAGGTTTATTTTTTCTCTTACACCATCTAGCTCACTTTGGACATCTGCAACTGTTACTAGTTTTTTATAATGAATATTCATATCAAAGATAGCAAACTCAAGTTGTCTAACCATCATTAAAGCGGCATGAAACTCTCTTGTACCAACAAGTTTATCTATTTGCTTTTTAGTCAATGATTTACCATCACGAGAATCAGATATCAGTTCTAGACCTTCTTCACTCCAGCAGAAATTTTCCATAAACTGACTTGGTAATTCAATAGCATCCCACTCAACACCATTTGTACCAGAAATAGAAGGTATACTAACCTGAGATAGTATATGATGTAGGGCGTGACCAAACTCATGAAAAAGTGTGACCACATCATTATGAGTTAAGTTTGCGCCATCTTTTGAAGGAGGTAAAAAATTACAGTTAACATAAGCTACAGGTTTTTGTTTTTGAGCATCTGAATTAATGAATGCAGTACGTGATCCATCCATCCAAGCACCACCTCGTTTATTATCTCTTGCAAAAAGATCACAAATTATGCTACCTACATATTTATTATCTTTATAAAAATCAAAAGTTTGTTGTTCATCGATATATTTTGCGTATTCTGTATTTTCACGTATTTCTAAGCCATATATTTTATTAAGTATAGTAAATAGACCTTGTTGAACTTTCTCTAGGGGAAAATATTCTCTTAGCTCTTCTTCTGTGAAATCAAATTTAGCTTTTTTAAGCTTCTCAGAGTAATATGCAGTATCCCAAGGTTGAAATCCATCAACTAAATATGCATCTCCAGCAAACTGACGTAATTCATTAAGATCTTTTTTTGCTTGTGGAGTCGATTTTTCTAAGAGATTGTTTAAAAGTTTTAAGACTTGCTTAGGAGTTTCCGCCATTTTTGTGAGAAGAGAGCTTTCAGCATAGTTTTTAAAGCCTATAATTTCAGATTTCTCAATACGCAGTTTAAGTATTTGCTCTATTATTCTATCATTATCAAAGTTTTTGTTCTCGGCTTCTTTTGATGCTCTTGTGCAGTATGCTTTATAGAATTTTTCTCTTAGAGTTTTATTATCTGCTTGCTGCAGAATTGCAAGATATGTAGGTATATCAATACCAAAGGCATAATCATCTGATAGTTCTTTTTGCTTTGCTTTAGCTTTTGCAGCTTCAATAGTGTTACTAGATAAACCTTCAAGCTCTTTTTCATCACTTGTAGTATATATCCAATACATTGTTGCATCTAAAACATTATTTTCAAATTTTGAATTTAATTGGGCCAACTCTTGGGATATTTCTTGTAGCCGTTTTCTTTTGGTTTCATCAAGATTTACTCCAGATTGTTCAAAACTAACTATAGCTTTGCGTACTGCTTGGGATTGTTCTTTATTAAGCTGTTGTTTCTGAATCTGTTTGTATAAATTGTATAATTCTTTATTTTGACCAACTTTTGTATAAAACTTAGTCAGCTTAGCTATGGCATATTCATAGCTTTCGCGAAGTTCTTTAGTATTGCAAACAGCATTCATGTGAGAAATAGAAGAAAAATTTTGAGTGATTTTCTCGTCACTTTCTTCTAACTTTAGTAGGGTATTCCAGTTTGGGTTTTGAATTTTTAAAGCTTGTTTTAAATTGTCATTAACCATTTCTAATAAAGAATCTATAGTAGATTTTACTTCATCTACTTTAAATTGTGAAAGGTTAGGCAGGTTAGTATTTTGAGTTATTGAGTTCATAATCACCTTAAAATATTATTTAGATATGATATTGATAAGTTATAATTTATTAATATGATAACTATACTATTATAAATCAAGGTTTTTCTACTATGATGAGTTTACAAGAAGAAAAGGTTATTGCGCCAGTTTTTTTTAAGGAGTATATAAATGGTACATTTAGGCTTAATATTGGTGAGTACAATTATCCTCTTATTTTATCTTCAAAAGAGGTTCTTGACTATCAGGAAAAAATAAATGATCTTGAAGATATTCAAATGAGCCATTTAGAACTTATTCTTAAGAGCTATCCAGAGATTGTAATTATAGGGACTGGCAAAAAACAAGTTTTACCACCCGTTGAGTTAATTAGTGAACTAGCTAAAAAAGGTAAAAGTATTGATTTTATGGCGAGCGATGTTGCGTGTAAAACATATAATCTTTTAGTTAATGAAAATCGTAATGTTAGTTGTATTATTATTTAATAAACCATCAGGGTAAATGCGCCTTGTTTAAACTAATTTATATAGCGATTCTAAAATTATTTGAGATTTAAAGAATAAATACTCTTTCAAAAGTTTTATATTTGGCTATAATTAAGAGTATTGTGTTTGGTAAGTGGCTTTAGTTAATGAAAGTATTTATTTGAAACTGTAAACTGTCCCTGTTATTCAATACCACTTTATAAAATATTTTTATTCCTTGCTTTTATGCAGCATCTAAAATACCAGAATATACTTCATCATGAGTCATATATCCAATACTAGAATGTAGTCTTTCATTGTTGTAAATATCAATATATTCTTTGATACCTACTTTAGCCTCTTTCATAGTTATATATGATGCAGGATAAACATTTTCATATTTCAGTGTTCTCCAAAATCTCTCAATTGCAATATTATCTATAGATCTTCCTTTAGCATCCATAGATATATTTATTTTATTATCAGATAATATTTTAATATGCTCTTTTGCTGTATATTGAGTTCCTTGATCAGAGTTAAAGATATCAGGTTTACCATATTTAAATAACGCTTCTTTTAACACACTAGTTGTTAGATGTGTATCCATAGTATTAGAAATCTTCTAAGCTAGTGTTTTCTTGCTATGCCAATCTATTATGGCTACTAAATATGCATACCCACATTCTACGTGATATCAGCACTCCATACCTTATTAGCTTTATCTATAACAACCTGATTCGTCTCATTTTTAAATACATTAAGTAAGTATGGATATTTCTTGTGTTGCTTATTAATGACAGTTGTCTTTTTTTTAGGATACAATGCCTTAATACCCATTAATTCCATAGCACTTTTGATTAGCTTCCTTCCAACTAGAAATCCTAATCTATTTAGCAACTTTACTAGCCTTCTCGTACCATAATATGGATGTTTAGTATGTATCAAATCTATTGCATTTAATAGTCTAATATCATCATTACTACTAAATTTTGATATTGGTGTATAATAGTACACACTCTTAGATACAGATAATAGTTTAAGCTGATTATTTAAAGATAATTCTAGCTTAGTATCTACAGAGTTTACTCTATCATTTGATGATACCAAGCTTTTTAGCTTTCCCATTAAAAAATCCCTCTCTACTATTACCTCGACTAGTTTTTTACTTGTTGCATCTTTATCTTTTCTAAGCTCATCTATTTCCTGCTTATACTCCTTAACAACAGAGCTTTTATCAAATGCTAAGCAAGCATTAGATAAAAATTGCTGCTTCCAATTGTGCACGTTTTTAGGAAGTAAATCATACTTACTTGCTATCTCATTAACTGTCATATCGCCTTCTAGCAATTCTATAATTACTTTAGCTTTAAAATCAGCTGTATACGTTACTCTTTTTTTACTCATTTATCTATTTCCTAATTTATCTAGTTAAGTTTAACATCTAGGAATAAAAATCTTTCTAAAATCAGTAGCTTTTTCTGGGGACATTATAATTATAAATCTATATATAAAATTAGATTCTTTTACTCTATTAAATAGTTTGTTTTTCTGTTGTTATTGTTGTTATAATCCTATTGAGTATTAAAAAAATATAAAACTACTTTAAAGGAGTATCGTTTATGAAAAATATAGTTAAATTAAGTGCAATTACTTTAGCTGTTATTGGATTAGCTAGCTGTTCAACTTTAGGTTTTGATAGCAAAGATGCAAAAAATTCTGAAGCTCAAGCAAAAACTCAAGATGCTGCTAAAACAGCCACAGAATCTGATACAACTGCACCAACAGCCACAATTAGCCTTAAGAAAAACGATCAAGATCAAATTAAAGCTACTATATATACTACATACAACAATAACCCACAAGGAAGTATCAAGCTACAATGGGAAGCTCCTAAAGGTACTAAGTGTTATAATACTAGTTTCCCAATTACTAAATATAGTGATAAGAAAGATAAGACATGGGCATCTGTTGAGATCAAGCAAGGTAAAAAATATTGCCATGGTACGTGGACTGCAAATGTTGTCTTTGATAAAAATGTAATTGCTACAGATTCAATAACTGTTTAGTCTTTCTTTAAAAATTCCTTTTCTTTATTAAAATTAAATTCATTCTCTTGTGTTTTTACTTAATACTTTGGTATAGTGTAGGTTAATATTGATTTTATTAGGTTTCAAATTTATGAAAAAGGTTATATTAGCATCCACAATGCTTGTGGTGGCAGCTACTGCGTTGACATCTTGTGCATCCACCAAAGAAAAACAAATACGACAGTTACAGCAGACTCAAGAACAGCTTAATCATAAAGCATCGCAAGATTTAGCAAATGTAGATGAGTTAAGTACTAAGATTGTGAAATATAGGCAAGAAGCAAATACTTTGCAAAAAGAATCCAATAATATGGTTAATGACATAAAAGATTTAAAAGCAGCGTACTCTCAGTTTAAGGATCCTAACAATAGTAGTGCTATTGCCGTAAATAAAGAGCTAGTGCAGAAAACTTTGGAAAAAGTACAGTTAGATGAGAAAATAAATAAATATAGAGCTCAAGCTAATGAATATCAAGCTAAGATAAACGATTTAAAAACAACATCACAAACTCAGGCAAATGAGGCTTCAAAAATATCTCAGCAGATTAGTCAACTAAAGGTTAATAATAAATAATTTAATTTTGTTCTTATATATTATTAATCTTCTTTACTTGTTTCTACCAAATGTTAAAATATAGTTTGTATTAGAAATTGATTAAATTTTTATGAAGAAAATATTTTGCTTATTGATTATATTTGTTTTTCTAGTTTTTTAATCATTGGCTGTATGAATAGGAATATAATTTGAGCAAAAGAAAGTTGTTTGATAGAGCTGGCAAAGAGGTTCAACAAAAAAAAGAAAGAAATTGTCTGTAATAATAAAGTTAATCTCAAAAAATAGGAAAGTAGGTAAAATTAATGAAGAAAATAGTACTTTGTATAATAGCTCTATGGTTAGCTGGTTGTAGTGATACTTATCATTCTTTTAGTAAATCTTATAGTTCTTTTATTAGTGGGTTATATGATTCTGATAATTCAGTAAAAGTTAATCCTGATGATCACTTAGATAACCCTGATCAAGATGGTGAAAATTTAGCTGTAGATAAACCGACAGCAACATTAAATTTGAAATATAAGCCTAAAACGCATGAAATTGATGCCAAAATTATTACAAACTGGAATGGAGCACCTCAGGGAACGATTTATTTAACATGGACAGCACCTAAAAATACTAATTGTTATAGCACTTCTTTCCCTATTACTAAGTTTAAGGATACTCAAGATCTTACAGTTGATAGTCAAAGTGTTCTTAGCGATGCTAAAGTTTGTCAGGGAGAGTGGACAGCTACGGTTGTCAATAAATCAGATAACTCTATCTTAGCTAAAGGTTCTAGCGCCATCAAATAACTAGAATTTCTAATTTTTCCAAAGAATAAAATTTATGTTTTTGCTAAACTTATTACATTAATTAATCTTTTAATTTGAAAATAATATCTATGAAGCAAATTTATAATAAAATAAAATATAGTGATTGTGTTTTTTATTTTTTAGCGATATCAATATTTTTTGTGTTTTTGATGCCATTTATGCATTACACATCATTAAATATACTGCCAATATCAGGCGAGAAAGGTAAATATTTTAATGATTTGCGTTCAGTCAATATTTATCTGTTTATAGATAGGTATTATATTTTCTATTATAGCCTTTGTATAGTTAGTGCTGCTGTTTTGCTAAATAAGCAGCTACTATCAAAAGTAATAGAGCTATTTAAAAGCTTCTCTAGGCTGACTCAATATGCAATAACTGTATTTTTTATATTTGGAATTATTTCATCTGCTTTTGCTATATCACCATCAATAGCTTTTAAAGGCGTTGCTGTAACATTTTTACAATTTTTTTGTGTTTTATTTATAGCAACTTATGTTAGGGATAATGCTAAAAGTATACAATTTTTTTTTACGATTATATTGTTATCTTTGATATTTTTTGGAGGAGCTTTATTTCTACAGTTATTTCTGGCAAATTATTCAATATATGGCTCTGTTATAGCAGGGAATATACAAACAGTTTTACTATATATGTATAACTGTTTAAATCCTCGTTTCTTAGATAATTATTTTAGTTGGTTTTTGCCTCTTCTATTTTTACCGTGGTTTGTTGATTTAAAACCTATATATAAGATGGGAGCATTTATAGCTTTAACTCTTTCTTGGTTTATACTAATTAATCATGCGTTTAGAACAATATTTGCAGAGTATATCGTTATACTACCATTGGTTTTTGTTTTTGCTCGTCAGTACTTTAAATTAACATTTACATTAGTAATATCAGCACTAATTTGTGGTTATTTACTTGATTTATTTTATACTAATCTTATTATGGCGGGAGTACATTCTGGAGTGGCTTCAACAGCAGATCTTTTGAGATATGGGACAAGTGGAAGAATACCCGTATGGGAAGAAGCTTTTTGGGTTGGAATTAGTCACCCTTTGACTGGTATAGGTCAGTGGAACTATATAGCCGTTACCAAATATGCTTATGCTGGTTATCCCCATAACCTATTACTTGAAATCTGGTCACAGTGGGGTATTACGGCATTTATAGCGGCTGCGATAGTTATTATTACAAGTATTAAAAATTTGTTTAAAAATAGAATAGAGATATGTTCAAACCCGTATTATTGCATATTTATAATGATGCTGGCAGCTGGAATGATAGATGGTATGTTAAATGCGATGTTCAAAACATCTCTTGGGTTATTTGGCTGTGTATTTGTGTTTGGTTTTTGCTTGTCTATATTTGCTAAAAAAACACAAACTATAGATAGTATAAATATGTCAAGGACTAGTTATTTAGTAATTAGTTTAGCAATAATTGCTAGCTTATTCTGCATAGTTATTTTGTCTATTATTTTTCCACCAATGTGGATATAATATCGTGCTTTTTAGAGTAATTGATTTTTACTAAATTAATTTTATAGAATGAGTTTTTTTGTAGGTAATAAATAGATATAGATATCAAAAAATATGTTATTTATTATCTTCAAAAGGTACTGCATAATCACATTCTATATTAGGACATGCTTTTTGCTCACCATCTTTTTTAGTTGTTTTGTGTAGAAGTATAGGAGAGTTACACTTAGGGCAAGGCTCTTTTATCGGTGGGTACCAGTAAGCATTTTTACATTTAGGGAATCCTGAGCAAGCATAGAAAACTTTACCTTTTCGAGATTTTTTTTCAACAATATGATTTTTATTACATTTAGGACAAATAACACCTGTATCTTTAGGTTTTTCTAGTGGTTCCATATGTTTACATTTTGGATAGTTAGAGCAGCCTATAAATTTACCATAGCGTCCTTGTTTGATATGCAAGTCTGATTCACATTCAGGACACTTTCTACCCTCAACAATAGTAGGTTCCTCTTTCTCAATTTCTTTACCATCACTATCAACACGGCGAGTATATTTGCAAGTTGGATAGTTAGTACAGCCAATAAACCTACCATTTTTACCTAAACGAGAAGACAGTTTGCTACCACATTCAGGACAGTCTTCATCAAGCTCTTCAGTAACTACGTCTTTACGTGAAACATCTTCGGAGATTTTGTTGATTCTTTCAATGAATGGGTTCCAAAAGTTATTTAGAACATTTAAATAATCATTTTTATGATGTGCAATTTCATCAAGTTCTTTCTCTAAGCCTGCAGTGTATGAATATTCAACATATTTTTTGAAGTATTCTGTTAAAAACTTGTTTACAATGCGGCCTTTATCAGTTGGTATAAAACGACGTTTTTCGACTTCGACATATTCTCTTTGCTGTAAGGTAGAGATAATTGTTGCATAAGTTGAAGGTCGACCAATACCATATTTTTCTAAGGCTTTTACAAGAGATGCTTCTGTATAGCGAGGAGGAGGCTCTGTTGAGTGAGCTTTAACAAGAATGTCATTAAGTTTTATTTTTTCACCTTTTTCAAACTTAGGTAAAGTTACCTCATCATCAGAATCTTTATCATCTTCATCTTTTTCTACATTGTAGATTTTTAGGAATCCAGCATCAACGATAACAGTTCCTGTCACTCTAAACTTATGTTTATTGTTTTCTGTAATTAAATCAATTGAAGTACTATTTAAAGTTGCATGTTTCATTTGGCAAGCAATAGTTCTATTATAAATTAAGCTATATAGTCTAAATTCATCAGCAGTTAAGCGTTGTTTTATTGATTCAGGAGTTCTATTTGCAGCAGTTACACGAATAGCTTCGTGAGCTTCTTGAGCATTTTGAGATTTTTTACCAAAAACTCTAGGGCTAGTTGGTAACATGTCTTTATCATATTTTAACTCGATAAAATTTCTAATATCGTTAAGAGCATCATTTGAAAGATTTGTTGAGTCAGTTCTCATATATGAAATAAGACCAACTGACTCACCATTTCCTAAGTCTATACCTTCATATAGTTTTTGAGCAGTAGACATAGTTCTTTTTGCAGTGAAACCAAGCTTTTTAGAAGCTTCTTGTTGTAGGGTTGACGTTATAAATGGTGGGTAAGGATTTCTTCTTGTTTTCTTTTCAGTAATTCCATCAACAATTAAAAAGCCGTTAGCATCTTTTAAGATAGTAGTTTTTGCACTCTCTGCATCTTTGTCTTTTGTGAAAGTGAACTGTTCAACTTTTGTATTATCAAACTCAATTAAACTAGCCAGAATTTTTTTCTTCTTAAATGTATCGGCGGTTAGACTCCAATAATCTTTTTTGACAAAAATCTCACGTTCTATTTCACGTTCAACAATCATTCTTAGTGCTGGACTTTGAACTCTTCCTGCAGATAAACCACTTGTGATTTTACGCCATAATAATGGAGATAGGTTAAAGCCTACTAAGAAGTCTAAAGCTTGACGTGCTTTTTGAGCATTTACTAAGTCCATAGAAAGCTCTTTAGGATTTTCTATGGCGTTAGTAACAGCTGATTTTGTAATTTCGTTAAAACTTACCCTATAAACGCTCTTATCTTTAAGTAGACGTGCATTTTTTAAAACTTCTTTGACATGCCATGATATCGCCTCACCTTCTCTATCTGGATCTGTAGCCAGATAAATACTATTTGCATTTTTAGCAGCTTTTTTGATTGCATCTAAATGTTTTTTACTTCTATCATTAGTTGTAAACTTAATTTTAAAATTATCATTTACGTCTATCGAGGTATCTTTTGATGGTATTTCACGTACATGTCCAAAAGATGCTAGGATCTCAAAGTCACTTCCTAAATATTTTTTTATAGTCTTTGTTTTTGCTGGAGACTCTACAATTACTAAGTTTTTTGCCATTTTTAACCTTTAGAATAAATTTTTTATAAAAGAGTACTTAGGGAAACACCCGTCAGTAATTTAATAAAATATAAGAAAATCTTCCGCTTATCAATAGCTAATGTATAAAAGTTGGTTTTATAGCAGACAAATATAGATTATAATTCCTTAAGTATTTTATTTAAATAAAATAAAGCTATATATTTTAAGGTTAAAAAAAATGAATCAAAAAAATGCAAAAGTAATTTCTTTGCTTCAACAAAAAGGTGGTTCTGGCAAAACTACAACAGCTATAAATATTGCTTGTGGGTTGAAAGAGTTAGGTTATAAAGTTGCTATGGTAGATATGGACAAAGATAAGCCAGATGCATATATGTGGATGACAAAAAATGATGATTCTAAAAAATTTATTTATAGCCTAGATGAGAAAAGTGTTCGTGAGAAGGTTGCTGAATTAAAGTTAGGCTTGGACTATATTGTTATTGATACGCCTCCAAACTTTCAAACAGCAGCTTTAAAATCAGCCTTATTATCTGATTTGGTTGTTATTCCATGTTCACCTAGTGGTATGGATCTATCAGGACTTATTGAGGCTAAAGATTTAGCTTTGACAGCAGATAAACCATATAAGTTTTTTGCAAATAGAGTCCAGATGCAATCTAATATGTCAAAAAGTTTGATGGATTTTTTTGAAGAAGATGGTAATTTTTTTGAAGCTTATGTTTCTCAAAGTGTTAAGTTTATAGAGTCCGAAGCTGAGGGCGTGTATATTGGTGATTATGCGAAACAAAGCAAAGTTCATGTACAAGTTAAGAAGCTTGCTGGAGAAATAACCGAATTCTTTGGAGAAAATGATGTCTAAGAAAGTATCTTTAATGAATCGTAAAGTTAATCAAAAAGTTCATGATACTGTAGGGCAAGAAAAAAAAGATATACTTAGAGCAATGCAGCTACAAGAACTCAATGAGCAGACTAGTAAAGTAGGCCAGCTTCTTGAGCTATCATTAAGTATTGTCCAACCAGATAAAGATCAGCCACGTAAAACTTTTAAAAATATTGACTCCTTAGCTAAAAGTATCAAAGAAAATGGTGTGATACAGCCAATTATAGTTACAACCAAAAAAGATGATGGTTTACATTATATAATTGCAGGTGAGAGAAGGTATTTAGCAAGTCAAAAATCAGGGCTTACAACTATTCCCTGTGTAGTTAGACAAGAAGAGACTGATGCTAGTATTGTACTTCTGCAACTTTTAGAGAATGATCAACGTGAAAGTGTTTCACCTTTTGAAGAAGCTGATGCCTTAAAAGATTTGATAGATAATAAAAAAATGAAGAAATCTGATATTGCTAAAGTTTTAGGTAGAGATAATAGTTGGATTTCAATGCGTCTTAAAATTTCTAATTCAGATGAAAATATTCGTGAATTATCTAGAAAAGGAATTATTGAAGATGTAAGAACTCTTTATGAACTAAAGAAATTTGCTGAGGAAATTCCTCAAGGAGCACAGGAGTTTGTCAAAAAAGCTTTGGAACATAAGATATCAGGTTCTTATCGTACAGCGATCACAAGGTATAGAGGTAATTGGAAACGTAAAGCAGAAATTTTAGATGATGCGAAAGCTGATGTGATAAATATTAAAGACATTACTAAAGATAAAAATTTGCTAAAGATAAAAGGTTCTCGCTTAGGGAGCAAATCCCATACATATACTTTTGAAATTACAGAAGAATTTAAAAAAATATTATTTGAAGCGTTAATAAAATAGTTATAAAGCAAACAATAAAATATGAGAATCGCAATTTTACAAACAGATCATATACCTGAGCATAGAAGGATAGTTTCAGGAGGAAATTATCCTGATATGTTCGCAAATTTATTTTTTAAACTATCGATAGTTGTTGATTTAGATATTTTTGACGTAACTGAGCAAAAATATCCAGATAACTATGATGTTTATGATGGTTTCATAATAACAGGTAGTAAGGCTACAGCGTTTGACAATCTAGCATGGATAGCTAAGTTAAAATCTGAGATAGTTAAACTGTATAATAAAAATAAAAAAATAGTTGGAATCTGTTTTGGACATCAAATATTAGCTCAAGCCTTAGGTGGCAGAGTTGAGAGAGGACCTAAAGGTTTTGCAGTAGGAGTGAGAAATGTTAAGGTTTTAACCAAGAGACCCTGGATGAAGCCATTTCATAATTACTTAAGTTTGTTGTTTTATCATCAAGATATGGTTGTAGAATTACCCAAAGGTGCTGAGCTTATAAGCACTAGTGATTATTGTAAAGTACAGATGTTCTGTATAAATAATCATATTTTAGGAATCCAAGCACACCCAGAGATGTTAAAAGTTCATAATCATGCTTTAATAAAGGAATATCAAGATGATATTAAAAATGAATTTCAACATGCTTTAGAGAGTTTAAGAATAAGAGATAATAGTTTGATAATGGCTTATTGGATGGTCAATTTTTTTGAATATAAGGATTAGTAAAGGATATGAATATAAATAGACTTGTAGTTTTTGGTGATAGTCTTTTAGATAATGGTAATATTATTAAAACTCTTGATATACCAGGGAAGCCCTATTTTGAAGGAAGATTTTCTAATGGTCTTGTTTCTACTGAATATTTAGCTGAATTAATCACTAAAGAGCAAAAATCGGATCAAGTAAAGCATAAAAGTTACGCAATAGGTGGGGCATTAACGCATGGACCAAATCCATCTTCTTTACTTAAACATCATTCATTTGCTGTATCTGAGCAGTTAGCAAGATTTGAGAATAAAGAAGGAAGGTTTGCTAATGATGATATGGTTATTATAAATGGTGGGGCTAATAACTTTATGTTTACTGTTTATAACGAAATACCGTATATAAACTTAACAGCAAAACTTAGAGTCGCTAGAGACTTAAAAAAAATACTTAGAAAAGCTATTAAAATGGGAGCAAAAAATATAATAGTTTGGAATACTCCAGATGTGACAAGAGCTCCTGGATATAAGGAATATTTATCTAATTGGGTAGGTAAATTTTTTAAATCTTATTTACAACTAAATATAAATTTGCAAAATGGTTTATTAAGAAATAGAGTAGCGGATTTACAAATGTTTTTTCCAGAAGTAAATCTTAAGCTTTTTGATTTTTTTACATTATTAAATGATTGTATAGATAATCCAATAAAGCATGGTTTTGAAAATGTTACAGATGCTTGTATAGATAGTTATGGTGGAGCAGATTCATTAGGTAATATTCAGTATGATATAGAGATTTTAGGTGATCCTGAAAAATATTTATGCTGGGATTATTGTCATCCAACAGCAAAAGCAAATAGAGTTGTTGCGAATAGGATGTTTGAGTTGTGGAAACATAATATTTAGTTATAGTGTGGCATTAGATATGCATTCCTTTTATGGTTTTGGTTAACTATGTTAAGTGATATTTATTATTGATTTCGATTCAGATAGATACGAACAAGGTCTAGAATCAGAAATTAACGATTAGAGTGAGCACTATATCATAATTATTCTAGAGCCCAATTAGCATAAGCAATGAAAAGTTTTGTACAATCAACTATTGAGACGGAAGTTTTGATGACTCCTTGATGTATAGTAATTTTGATTTTACGATTTTATAATACCCCATGAAATTTTAACAACAATTTTGAGAATTTAGTTCCTAAAGTAGCTAAACTATAAATGAGCAATTTAGGATAAATGTAAATGAGTAATAAGAGAAAAATATATACCGTTGAATTTAAGACTAAAGTTGTCTTGGAAGTATTGGGGAAAGATCAAACAATCACACAGTTATCAGTAAAATATAATATTACGCCCAAAAACATAAATAATTGAAAAACAGCCTTTTTAGAAAATGCTGAGTTGGCAATGGATCCATCCAAATCAGTATCACAATATAAAAAAGACAATGCAAAGCTTCAAACCAAGATAGATCAGTATTCTAAGAAGGTTGGACAACTAACAATTGAGAAGGAATTTCTTGAGGGAAAACTCGTAAGCTTGGGATTATCTGATAGAAAAGCGATGATTGATCCTAAGCATAAATTATCTGTTGTAAAACAAAGTTTCTTATTAGAAGTTTCTAGAGCTGGTTTATATTACAAGCCTGTGGTTAACGAACATAAAGAAGAAGTAAAAGCAAAGCTTATACAGATACATGAGGAGATTCCCTGCTACGGCTATATAAAAGCTCATAAGCAATTAATAGAAGATGGGTTTAGCATCTGTGAGAACACAGTACAAAAATATCGTAAAGAGTTAGGCATCAAAGCTATATTGGCGGTGAAAAAACCAAACTTAAACTTATCTGAACCTAACAAAGAGCATGCTATTTATAGTTACAAACTAAAAGGTTTAAGCATATTGAGACCTAATCAAGTTTGGTCTACAGATATTACATATATTAAGACTGATGCTGGCACAGTTTATATGGCAGCTATTATTGATTGGTACTCTAAGGCTGTACTAAGTTGGGAGATATCCAACACTATGGATAGTAGTTTAGTTATGAAAGTTTTAAATGAAGCTCTGTATAAATATGGAGTACCAGAAATATTTAACACTAATCAAGGTAGCCAGTACACATCTAACATTCATATCCAAACATTATTGGATAAAAAAATTACTATATCTATGGATGGTAAAGGTAGAGCAACTGATAACATTTGCATCGAAAGATTTTGGAGAAGTGCCAAATGTGAGAGATTTTATTTAAATCAATATCCTGGCATTGTTGAACTAAGAAACGATGTGGATGATTATATAGATTTTTATAATAATAGAAGATTTCATGAGTCTATCAATTATAAAAAACCTATGGAATTTTATTACGATAACTTATTGGAAAAACGGGCGGCTTAGATGGGAACTAAATAATTGAAAATATTGTTTAATTTATTGGGGTAGTATAGGACATGATCTACAGTTACAGCTAAAACATATTTTCTTAGTATGATGACAGCCTTTAGTATGGCATACAAATTGCTTATATCCTCTAACCTGTAAGCCACAGCTCATAATATTAGTCATGTTTTCTAGCTCAACATCTCTAATATCTGTTTTATGAGCTTCGAAGTATTTCAGCCATGATTTACCAATTTGTAATACTTCTTTGATTTTTGATGGAGTTCGAATTGTAATGTATAAAAGTCTATTAGATAATAAATAATTATATTTAAAATATTTTAAACATTGAAGCATAAACATTCTCATAATAAGATGATACAGAAAGTATTACGAGATATAGCTAAAAACCATAAATTATTCCCTCAAGTAGTTATCCAAGAATTTGCTGAAGGTTAGTTAAACTTTGTTGATGAGTTTTGGATTAAAATATATGAAATATATGGTGATAAATATAATGATGTATATCGTCGTCCTGATTGTAAGAAATTTGAATTAGATCACTTCGAAGATAAAGGAAAAATATCTAAATATTTACAGTTAATTGATAATTGTGACCACTAGCACAAACTAAACCACAGCTGCCAACGCAGTTGGCTTACGTTCTTATAGGCTTACAAAGCACAGGTTTGGTAGATAGTAAGCGTAACATTATTTTAGTTGGTGGTACTGGCACTGGTAAGACTCATACAGCTATAGCCATTGCTAGAGAAATAGTCAAATTAGGTAGGAAAGCAAGATTTCACAATATCGTTGATTTGGTTAACCAATTAGAGCAGCAGAAGTTAAACAATAACTCGGGAAAGCTTGCGGAAAAGTTAAAATCAATGGATGTGATTGTTTTAGATGAATTGGGCTATTTACCTTTCTCAAAGTCTGAAGGAGCTTTATTATTCCACCTTCTGAGTAAGTTACATGAAAATGTATCTTTGATTATAACTTCAAATTTATCTTTTGGAGAATGGACACAGATTTTTAGTGATAAGAAGATGACTTCAGCTATGCTAGATCGTTTAACTTTTAACTGTGAAATTATTGAAACTGGCAATGATAGTTTTAGACTTAAAAATAGGAAATAAAACAGATGATTTTGACTGACTAAAAATCAGTCATTTTAGGTCCTCTAGGGGGTCAAAAATTCGGTGCCTATAGGGGTCAATTTTCAATGCCTATTGACAAAAAAGCTATTATTTTCTTAAATGCTTCTTATAGCTAGGGTTTTATGATATTTTTCATTTTTTATGATAGATTGTTTATCTTAGGAGATATTCTTTAAAATGCTTGATGGGAACATTACCTTTTGAAACCACTTGCTACTATATAAAATTCTCTCGATTTAGGTCTTGATGATTTAGGTTTAAACTGAGTTACTTTACTAAAATATTCTTTAACTAATTTTAAGTATTCATCACTACCTTGTCCTTGGAAAACTTTTGCTACAAATGTTCCATTCATTTTAAGATTTGTATTTGCAAAGTCTAGAGCGAGTTCTAAAAGGTATACTGATTTTGCTTGGTCTGAGGTTTTATTACCACTTAGGTTGGGCGCCATATCTGATACTATACAATCAATCTTTTGTACATTGACAAGTTCATTTAATTTCTCATAAGTCTTATCACTTGAGAAATCACCTTGGATAAAATCAACACCAGCAATAGGAGACATCTCTAGTAAATCTAAAGCAATGAGCTTTCCAGCATTCCCAATATATTTTATTATTTGCTCGGACCAGCCTCCTGGAGCAGCACCAAGATCAACCACAAACATATTTGATTTAAAGATTTTATATTTATCTTGTATTTCAAGGATTTTAAAACTTGCTCTGCTACGATAACCTAATTTATTTGCTTGTTTAACGTAAAAGTCAGAAGTATGGTCTTGCATCCAGCGCTTTGTATTTGAGGCTTTTGACATTTGTTGATATGAATTGCAATTTTTTGTTTTAAATATTTTATTATAAATAACTTCAGTCTTAAATTAAAAGTTTTTATAATTAATTTGGATTGATAAGAGTATTAAAAAATAGACTTTGCCGTTATAATTGTTGATATTAGATATCTTGCTTTTAAAGAGAATGATCAAGAAAGTTTTGGCAATGTGCTTAGTTTCGTTGGTTGTAAGCTCGTGTGCCACTGTTGGGGATGGTATAGAAGATAATATTGTGCATTATAAAAAGCTGACTAGATATAGTGAAGTTAAACCCGTTGAGTATTCAAAGCATACAAATGATGTTGAAGGTGTTGATTTCCTGGTTGCAAATTACCCAGATCAAATTATCGATCTTAACGGAAGCAATGATTTTGATAAAAGATACGATAAGCTTATTAGCTATTTAAAAGATAATGGTTATACTATTATGTTTAACGAGAAGCTTCCGCTGACAGCGACAGTGATTGCAGAAGTTAATAAGCCTATGCCAGACCTTAAATATATAGGTGTGTTAATGCAGCAAAATTCTCGCTTGCAGCAAACTGTTTATAACATCTCTTACAGTGGAAACAAGTTCAAAGCTCGCCAATTTTATCACAATTATAAAAAGACTTTATGATTTTCTCTTACTAAATAAAGATGCTAATATTAGGAGAATAACTCCACATGTAATAGCAGAATCAGCTATATTAAATGATGGCCAGTGATAATTTCCAATATGAAAGTCTAAAAAATCAATAACATATCCTCTAAAAGCACGATCATAAAAGTTACCCAATGCACCACCTAAAATAAGTGAAAAAGCGAATAAGTTAAGCTTTTCATCAGGAGATTGTTTGATAATTAAATAAATCAGAACTATCGCTGCTATTAACGAGATTATTGAAAACATAACCATTTGCCATGATGTTTGGTCATTACTTAGAAGGCTAAATGCTGCACCATGATTATATAAAAGGGTAAAGTTAAAAAAACTAGTTATCTTAACTGGCTGAGCAAACTCTAAAGAAGTATTAGCCAGATGTTTAGTGTATAAATCAGCAACTATAATAATAATTGCTAAAATAAAGTACTTTACTTTAGGCCTAAGCAAATTCACGAGATTCTCCAGTTTCTGTCGTAATATTTTCAACACAGCGGCTGCAAATATCTTGATATTCATTATTTTGACCAATTGTGGGGCTGCGGTGCCAGCATCTTTCACATTTAGGTTCCTCTATTTTATCAATATCAATAAATAAACCTGGGATGTGAGCCTCAGTTGAGATTTTAGATTTTTCTTCTAAAGGCCTTAAGTCTGCTTTAGAAGATATTAATAGAAATCTAAGCTCATTTTGTAATTTACTAAGAAGAGTATATTTTTCTTCATCTGCATATAGAGTTATTTGTGCTTCTAGAGATGCTTTGATAATATCTTCATTTCTTTTGATTTCTAATACTCTATTAACTTCTGAGCGAATCTCCTGAATTTTTGTCCAGAAGTCTAGGTTTAGCTCATCATTTGGTTTAAATGATTTAAGTTCTGTATACCATTCACATAGTTGTATAGGTAAATCAGTTGTTTTTGGCACTGCTTGCCATATTTCATCAGCTGTGTATGATAGTATTGGAGACATCCATCTAACTAATGCATGAACAATATGATAGATTGCTGTTTGTGCAGATTTACGCGGATGGCCATCAGCTTTTGCAGTGTACTGTCTATCTTTGATAATATCTAAATAGAAACTTCCCATTTCAACTGAACAGAAGTGATGTATTAGTTGAGCTACTGTGTGAGTTTGATACTTTTCATAAGCAGATATGATTTTATCTTGGAAGTCTTTGGCTTTAGCAATAGCCCATTGGTCTAATTTTACTAGTTTATCAAATTCGATAATATCTGTCTCAGGGTTAAAGCCATTTAGATTAGATAGTAAAAATCTTGCTGTATTACGCAGTCTGCGATAAGTATCAGCTGTTCTTTTTAAAATCTGATCAGAAACTGCCATTTCACTCTTATAGTCAGTTGAGGCAGTCCAAAGACGTAGAATATCAGCACCGAGTGTATTATAAATATCTTGAGGAGAGGTTACATTTCCTAAAGATTTTGACATCTTACGGCCATGCTCATCGACAACAAACCCATGAGTGAATACTTCTTTATATGGCTGACTACCTTTAGCAGATATACCAACTAATAGTGATGTTTGGAACCAGCCTCGGTGCTGATCAGAACCTTCTAAATATAAGTCAGCAGGATAGCTAAGGCGTTTGTCGATATCTAAGATGCACATACTAGATGAGCCAGAATCAAACCAAACATCTAAAGTATCTTTGACAGATTTATATTCATTTATTTCTGATATAAACTCACTATCATCAGCATTAAACCATGCTTCAATGCCACATTTTTCTATTTTTTCTGCTACTTTATGTAATATTTCAATAGTATTTGGGTGTAGCTCTTCGGTTTCTTTGTGAATAAACAGAGGTAAAGGTACTCCCCAAGTTCTTTGGCGAGATATACACCAGTCAGGTCTATCTCTAACCATTCCTTCGATACGAGCTTGTCCCCAACTAGGTGCCCAGCTAGTTTCTTTAATTGCCTTTAGTGCTTTATCACGTAAACCTTCCTTTTCCATATTAACAAACCACTGTGGTGTAGCTCTAAACATAAGATGAGTTTTATGACGCCAGCAATGAGGGTAGCTGTGTTTGATTTTATCAAAGTTCATTAAGCGCTTTTTCTCACCTAAGAGCTCCACAATTCTATCATTAGCTTTGAAAATAAACTCACCAGCAAAGAGTCTAGTATTGTCACTATAGCAACCATTACCTTTAACAAAAGTTTCCATAGATAGGTTATGCTCTTTACCTAAAGTAAAATCCTCCACACCATGCGTGGGAGCTGTATGAACCATCCCAGTACCAGAGTCATCAGTTACGTGATCACCATGTAAAATTGGTACATGACGACTATAAAAAGGATGTTCAGTTATAATCCCTACTAAATTTTCACCAGTAGAAGAGGCTACTATTTTAGCACCTTCTATAGCATATCTTTTAAGGGTTTGCTCTGCTAAATTCTCTGCAAGAATTATATAAAAATCATCTATTTTAATTAAGCTGTAATTTAGATCATTACGTACAGCTATAGCTTGGTTAGCTGGTAATGTCCATGGAGTAGTAGTCCAAATAATAGCAAAAGCTTCATGATTTAGAGAATCTAATCCAAATGCTTCAGCTAATTTAGCTTGATCTTTGATTTTAAACTTCACATCAATAGCAGGAGAAATTTTATCTGCGTATTCAACTTCAGCCTCAGCTAAGGCTGATCCGCAGTCAGTACACCAGTGCACAGGCTTAAATCCTTTGCTTAGATGGCCATTTCCCACTATTTTAGCCAGAGTTCTAATCATATTAGCTTCATAGTCGAAGTTCATTGTTAGGTATGGTTTCTCCCATTCTCCTAAAACACCAAGTCTTTTAAAGTCTTTTTTCTGAACTTCAACTTGTTTTTTTGCATATTTACGACATTCTTTGCGAAATGCATCTTCAGAAATTTTTTGACCAGCTTTACCGTATTTTTTTTCAACTTGTAGTTCAATTGGTAGTCCATGACAATCCCACGTTGGAATAAAGGGAGCATCATAACCACTTAATGTTTTAGATCTTACAATTATATCTTTTAGAATTTTATTTACAGCATGGCCAACATGGATATTACCATTTGCATAAGGAGGTCCATCGTGAAGGACAAATTTATCACGTCCAGCAAAATGCTCTCTAATTTTTTTGTAAATACCTTGTTTTTCCCATTTGTTAAGAATCATCGGTTCTTTGTTTGCTAAGTTACCCTTCATTGAGAAAGATGTTTTTGGAAGGTTTAACGTGTCTTTATAGTCACTCATCTGAATTCCTTAGGTATTTAAAAATAAGTTAATATTGAGAATTAAAAAAATTACATAAACATAAATTATAATGTACAAAGATAGTTATGTTAAGAGTCTACAATGTACTTATTAAATTTTTTGCTACTTTAATGTCGTTTGAGATTTGAGATTTTAGTTCTTCAAAAGATTTAAATTTTTTTTCCTCTCTGATGAAGTCTATAATTTCTATAGTAATGTACTGGCCATAAATATCTTTGTTAAAATTGAAAATATGAGTTTCTAGAAGGTTGTTCTTGCCATCTACAGTTGGCCTAGTTCCAGCATTAGAGACTCCATAAAAGCTCTCACCATTATTAAAAAACACTTTTGTTAAATATACGCCTTTAAGAGCTGAATTTTTTGGTAATTTTTGATTTGCTGTATGAAAGCCAATTTTTCTACCATTTTTTTGTCCATGTATAACTCTGGAGTTGATTTTTAAAGATCTTCCCAAAAGCTTACTGGCTTGACCTAAATTATGTTCGATAATAGCTTGGCGTATTTGACTACTACTAATACGATGATTATCTAGATTTAAACTAGAAACCTTATCTACTTTAAAATCATTTTTTGTTGAAAATGTTTTTAAAAGGTTATAGTCACCTTTACGTTTTTTTCCAAATTTAAAATCATCACCAACAATAATATGCTTTGTATTTAATTTTTTTATTAAATATTCCTTGATGAAATCTTCTGCTTCAATATTAGCAAAATTAGAGTTAAATTTTTGACATATAATATTTTGTAAGCCGAGATTATGTAGATTTATGATCTTGTTTCGAAAATCATAAATTCTAGTAGGGGCATTCTCTTTGAGAAAAAACTCTTTTGGTAATGGTTCAAAAAATAAAATATAAGGCTGTAGTTGATTTTTTTCAGCAATGGATATTAATTTTTGTATGATTGCTTGATGTCCTAAATGTACACCATCAAAAGATCCTATGGCTACAGCAGAAGGTTTAGGGTTCTTGATTTTTTTAAAGCTTGTGATAATTTTCATTATAAAAAGATAGTTTTAAGCCATTTCTGTTATAGGGAGTATAATAACCTAATAGTATTCATTTTTTGTTGAAAAAATGCAACTACTGTTAGATACTAACTAGTTAGAAGTTTGTCATTATATTTGTATAGGATATTTTTAAGTGGTTTTGTCATGGAAAGACGTGTAAAGAGAATAAGAAAGTTACGAAATAAAAGTGGTAAGGTTTTTGCGATTGAAACAAATCTTACAAGTAGGCAACTACTTAATAATAGGGTTTTGAACAAGGATGTTGCTTTTAGCCAGGAGGAAAGGCTAGCGTTTGATATTCTTGGATATCTTCCAGAAAAAGTAGAAAATCTAGAGGAACAGGCTGTAAGGGTTAGAAGGCAGCTTGATCTTAAGCCGAGCTCATTGGAAAAATATGTTTTTTTAAATAGGCTCAATGATCTAAATACAACTCTTTTTTATCACTTTGTACGTGAGAATATAGAAGAAATAATGCCCATTATATATACTCCAACAGTAGGTGAGGCAGTACAAAAATATAGTAGTTCATTTAGGAAACAAAGTGGTCTTTTTATATCAATCAATCATAAGAGATATATTTCGAGAATCTTAGAAAGATATGAATATAATAGTATTGATTTAGTTCTTGTAACAGACGGTGAAGCAGTTCTTGGTATTGGTGATCAAGGTATTGGTGGTATGAATATTAGTATAGGTAAGATTATGGTTTATGTTGCTGCTAGCGGCATAGATCCTGCAAGAGTTTTACCTGTGCAGCTTGATATGGGAACAAATAATGATGATTTACTTGCAGCTCCTGGCTATCTAGGTGTGCGTTTACCAAGGGTTTCTGGTGAAACATATGATGAGTTTATAGAAGAGTTTATTACTCAAGTTAAAGCAAGATTCCCTAATGTGTTTTTGCACTGGGAAGACTTAGGAAGAGATAATGCTACCCGTATATTGGATAAATATAAAGAAAGGTTGTGTACATTTAATGATGATATTGAAGGTACAGGTATTGTAGCTGCGGCTAACTGTATAGCCGCAGTTAAAACAGCGATGACAATCAGAGTTAATTCAGGTGATCTAACAGAAGAGGAAGCTATTGGTGGTATTTGTGACCTTAAAATAGTTATCTATGGTGCTGGTAGTGCTGGCTGCGGTATTGCAAGACAGCTTGCTGATGTGATAGCTGATAGGGCAGGAATTACAATTGAAAAAGCTAGAAAAAGTATTCATCTTGTTGATAGGTATGGTTTAGTTTGTGATAAGCTAAGAGCAAAAAGAATTACTCCTGAGCAGAAACTTTTCGTTAAGATAAGTGATGAAATAGATAGTTGGAATGTTGAGGATTTTAATTATATAACTCTAGAAGAAACTGTTAAAAACTCAAAACCAGATATTCTAATTGGTACATCTGGCCAGCCAGGATCATTTACAGAAGAAATTGTCAAAACAATGGCTGAATATAGTAATTATCCTATTATAATGCCGTTATCAAACCCAACGTCTCTTTGTGAGGCATTACCTGAAGATATTATCAAGTGGACAGAAGGAAGAGCTTTAATAGCTGCAGGAAGTCCTTTTGCCGATGTTGAGTATAATGGTAGAGAATATAGAATATCTCAAGGTAACAATGCATTTATATTCCCAGGATTAGGTCTTGGCTCTGTTGCTGTTCATGCTAAGGTTCTAACTGATGGGATGATTAGAGCAGCTTGCTATAGATTGAGTGAATTATCTCCAATGGTAATTAATGAAGATATAACACGACCATTATTAGCACATATTTCAGATCTGGTTGGAGTAAGTAAAGAAATTACAAAAGCTGTAGCAAAACAAGCGATATTAGAAGATGTTCATGGTGTTGATATTGATTTAGAAGATCTAACCTCAGAAGAGCTTGATGATGAGATTAATAGACTGATCAACTTATCTTCATGGACTCCAACATATGCACCTTATATGCCAATTTAGTTGACAGATTAACTAAGAATTTTAAATCTATATACTTAAATTTCACATTATTTATCTACTGTAAAATCTCTTGAAAAAATATTTTATCTCATGCTAGAATCATAACTTAATGTTAAATTTAATATGCTACAAACATAAAATTAATATTTAAGGCAATTAGCCTTAACTTTATTTAAATTATTGTGGATATTAATGTTAGCGTTAATATTTAGATTTGATACGTTGTGAGGAAAAGTATAATTGTGATACGAAAGTTAAGAAAAAGCTGTATTTTAATTGGTAGTATATTAGTTGGCTATAGTTCTGGATACTCAGAGAGCTCCCCTGACGTTGTCTCTCAAGGAGGTCCGTTAGGTGCGACAAGTATTGGAGATCAAAATCTCAATAACACTTCAACCACAAATACTACAAAAAAAACTAGTTCAAAAGCATCACAATCATCAAGCTCAAAACAAGGTACTCAAAATTTCAATGAAAAAGAGCTCTTGCTGAAATTACAAGAGCAAGTTCAACAGTTACAAGGACAGTTACAACAAATAAAAGCACAAAAAAATGAAGTTAAAAATATGTCTGGCGATGATTCAGAGTTTTCCACATATGGTAGAAAAGTGTATGACAATAAGCCTAATTCACCTGAAACAATAACTAGTGGAGATCTTAGTCAGACTTTAGTCGGTGGTCAAAGTGCTTCAGATATTATGGAAAATGTTAATGCCAGTAACTCAATAATTGACTTAGGCAACAAGTCATTAGGCGGAGTATTTAACCAAAATGGTGGTATTGACGTTGGTGGAGCTCCAGCAATTACTACTCAAGGTCAGGTTACTTTCTTAGGTTCATATTCTGGTAACAACAGTATCCCTATTGGACAGATTTCATCAAATCTTTTTGCTTCAACATTATTAGGTCAAAGAGAAAAGTTTGATGATTATTCAGTTTTCTTTGGTGGTTTCATTGAGGCAGATGCACAAGCTTGGTTTGGTAGTAGTAATGCATCTACTAATATAGCTGGCAATGGACAAAATATTTATCTAACAAATGCAAAATTATTTTTCTTGTCAAACCTTGGTCATTATGTAACAGCGCAGTTTGACTTTGATACAGATGAGTCAGGAACCTTTAGCTTAGGTAATGCTTTTGTGATTTTTGGTAACTTGGATACCTCACCTTTCTTTGTAACAGCGGGTAGAAGTAAGCTATCTGTTGGTACATATGGTGGTGGTGGTCCATGGACCTCTGGTATTACAGACTTTTTAGCTCCAGGAACAGTTACAAATGTTTCGGTCAATTATAAGAGTGAAGTATGGAACGCCAACGTTTCTGTATTTGGTGCAGATGATCAGACAGCAGACGTCTCAGCCGGCTTATTCTATGTGGATAGTTGGACAGAAAATCTAATTGGTGCTTTTAACGTAGGTTATGTTTATAATATGGCCGGCGCAGATAATAGTTCATTAGGAGATTATTTAACCAATACTAAGCTTTCCTCAGCAACGCCAATAGGCGCATTTAATATTGATGCCAACTTGACTTATGGGATCTTTAATGGATTTTTGAATTTAGGAGCAGGTTGGTCAACAACTACAAATTCATCAAACTTTAATGGCGATGGCAATGATGTTCTTGCAGGAGCATGGTATGGTGCAGCCAACTATTCACTAGTTTTAGGAGGTAGAAATACCAGTTTCGGTGTTTCTTATGGTCAATCATATAATGCTGCAAATATACCAATGAGTCTATCGGCCTCTCCTATTAATGGAAATAGTACTACTTCAGGTATAAAAGAACAGTTCATTGTTAGTGGAAACAGAGCGTACTTTGATAATAACGTTTTATTTGGTCCAGAATATTCATATCAAAAATTATATAATGGTCAATATATGAATACGTTTACTCTT